>USKH01000007.1 GCA_900555125.1 uncultured Clostridium sp. | reverse complement strand
ATATCGGTTTGATCGTCCGATTTTTTAAGCGTTTCGATAGTGAGAGCAAATTCGCCCGCTCCGAAAATATCGTTATAAAACTCTTCAATCGTAAAGGCAAAGACTTTTTGCCTGAAAGCGTCCGCCTTTTCGTTCATTTCTATACTAACACCGTCGGTATAACTCACGAAAGACATATTGTTTGCCAGATATTCGCCCGCCTTTTCGACCCGGGCGGGATATTTTCGGGCAAGCGCCACGATAAACGCGCGTTCGTCGCTTCCGAAATCAAGCAGTTTTTTAACAATCGGGCGGATTTGTTGCGGAATAACCGAATAATTTACAATTTCTTCAACGCTCGAAATTGCTTTATACTGCTCGTTTTTAACAGTTATCGACTGTCCCTCTTCTGTCTTTACCGAATGGGTGACGACTGTTGCTTTGCAGGAGGCATAAATTCTGCCGCTTTCGTTTTTTACGCTTATAACGGCGGTTTCCGAAAAAGAATCATGCGGAACGGTTAACGAAAGCTCGATAAACTCGTTTCCGTTATCGTAACGCCACATCCTGAGTATTATGCCCGGAGATTTTTCATCGTCAGACAACTTTCCTTGAATCTGAACGTTGTAATCGCCGCCGAGCGAAGACAAAAGCGCGTCGACGAAAAAGTTTTCTGGGATTATGCGAGTTTTACAACGGGCGCAAACTACGTTACCGTCGTGTCCGAGCGCGTCGCTCGTTTCGGTTTTTCTCGTTACGCCGCAAATTTTGCACGTCTCCGTTTTGTACCCTTTTTCGGTACAGGTCGCTTCTTTATATTCTATATTATAATCATGGCCGCATTTGTAAGAGCAAACCGAACATATTCCGTCCTTGAACAAATGTCTGCCGGTTGCCTTTTCGCCTACTTTTCCGCACACAGTGCAGGTTTTGTCCGCGCCGCATGTGGCATTTTCCATGTTCCACACATGATGAGCCGCAACTACGTCCGACTTATATTCGGCGGTGCAACGCACACACCTGTGTAAGGTGTAACCGTCGTCAGTACACGTAAAAGGCACCATGGTTTCTTTATAATTATGCCCGAGCGCGGGTAATACCTTCTGCTCCGTAAGTATTTGCATGCAACGATTGCATTTTTCGCCTTTGGTAAGTCCGTTTATCGTACATGTGGGCGCAACAGCCGCAAGTTCTGCCCTATCGTGTCCGAGCGCAGGCACCGTTCTTTGCTGAACGAGAATTTTATTGCAACGAGCGCACTTTTCGCCCTCTGTCAAACCGTTTTCGGTACACGTCGGCTGTTTTGCGTTAAGAGCAATCCTGTCATGTCCGAGAGCGGGAATAGGTTTACCTTCACAAAGAATTTCGCCGCAACGACGACAATGAGCGCCGTCGGTAAGTCCGTTATCCACGCACGTGGGGGCATAACCCGCGTCGGTTGCCGTATCGTGTCCGAGCGCAGTGTTTTGCGCCGTTACGGTGTCGGTTTTTCCGCACGCCGTGCAGCGCGCGCTTTTGGTTCCGTCGGCAATGCAGGTTGCGTCATCGTTGTAAATGTAATCGGAATATGAATGTCCGACAGGCTCCATAACGGTAATTTCGGTTTTGTCCCCGCACACTCGACATTTGCGATATTTTAATCCGCCTTGCGTACACGAGGGTTGTTTTTCGATTATAAAATCACTGTATTCGTGTCCGACAGCAGGGATAATCTGCTGCTTTTCGATTATTTTCCCGCAGCGAGCGCAATGCTTACCTTCGCTCAAGCCGTCTTTAACGCACGAAGGCTTAACTTCTTTATCGATTTTTAAGTCGTGACCGAGCGCAGGCGTCGTTTCTTTCTGTTTTTCTCCGCATTTTAAGCAGACGCGTTGTCTTTCGCCCGGCGTTTCACAGCCTGCCGAAGCAGTTATCGTATAATCGCCCCACGAGTGAACGCACTCGTTATCCGGCGTACCGCCGTTGATTTTACACGAACAAAAACTTACGACCGATAAAGTAGCCGCAAGCGCACACAAAAACGATAGATACAATCTTTTTTTCATCCTTTTCCTCCGCCGTAAACTTACAAAATAAGCCTTCCCGTTTTCAGGCAGATACGAGAAGGCTTGTCGTTATTTTCAGAAGAACAGTTTTTCGTCGAGATACGCTTTAAGCTGTGAAATCGGCATGCGAACCTGCTGCATGGTATCGCGGTCGCGCACGGTGACGGCGTTATCTTCAAGCGTGTCGAAGTCCACAGTAACGCAATACGGAGTTCCTATTTCGTCCTGACGACGATAGCGTTTACCGATGGAGCCGGTTTCGTCGTATTCGACGTTAAAATATTTACCCAGTTCGTCGGCAACCTTCTGAGCAGGCTCGGCAAGCTTTTTGGAAAGCGGAAGCACGGCAGCCTTGACGGGTGCAAGCGCAGGATGCAGGTGAAGCACGGTACGAACGTCGTTTTTCTCGGCGTCTACCACTTCTTCGTCGTACGCGTTGCACAGAACTGCAAGAACGGTACGTTCCACACCCAGGCTGGGTTCGATTACATACGGAATATAGCGTTCGTTGGTTTCGGGATCGAAGTACGTAAGATCCTTGCCCGATACTTTCTGATGTTGCGACAGGTCGTAGTCGGTTCTGTCGGCAACGCCCCACAGTTCGCCCCATCCGAACGGGAACAAAAATTCAAAGTCGGTGGTCGCTTTGCTGTAGAAGCAGAGCTCTTCGGGATCGTGGTCGCGAAGGCGCAGGTTTTCGTCTTTAAATCCGAGCGAGAGCAGCCATTCGTGGCAGAAATTGCGCCAATAAGAAAACCATTCGAGGTCGGTTCCGGGTTTGCAGAAAAATTCGAGTTCCATCTGCTCGAACTCGCGCACGCGGAAAATGAAGTTTCCGGGTGTGATTTCGTTACGGAAAGACTTACCTATCTGACCTATACCGAACGGCATTTTCTTTCTCGACGAACGCTGAACGTTTACGAAGTTGGTAAAAATACCCTGAGCGGTTTCGGGTCGCAGATAAACGGTGTTTTTCGCGTCCTCGGTTACGCCCTGGAAGGTTTTGAACATCAGGTTGAACTGACGTATGTCGGTGAAGTTGTGATGCTTGCAGGTGGGGCAGGGAATGTTGTGCTCTTCAATGAAAGTCTTCATTTCCGGCTGCGTGAACGCGTCGATGGGCTTACTTAATGCGAAGCCCGTTTCCGAGCACCAGTCCTCGATGAGTTTATCGGCGCGGAAACGCTCGTGACACTCTCTGCAATCGAGAAGCGGATCGGAAAATCCTGCAAGATGACCGCTTGCCACCCAGGTTTGCGGATTCATGAGAATAGCGGCGTCCAAGCCGACGTTATATCTGTTTTCCTGCACGAATTTTTTCCACCATGCGCGCTTGATATTGTTTTTGAGTTCGACGCCCAGAGGACCGTAGTCCCAGGTGTTGGCAAGCCCGCCGTATATTTCACTGCCGGCAAAAATAAAGCCTCTGCCCTTGCAGAGCGCAACCAGTTTATCCATAGTCAACTTATTTTCTGACATTTTCTGATCTCCGAAATTACTTGTATTATCTCTATTATAGTTTTTTTTGTGCGTTTTGTCAAACGAAACATATTTTATTCCGGGCGGAAATATAATAATCTTTTGCACCTTTTCTTTTTTTCGGCAATATTATAGAGTAGGATATCCGTAAAAGCACTAAAGACCTAAAAAAGCGCGAAAGAAAAAAGTCCTGAAGACTCAGGTTGCTCTCCTCGATAAAAGCGGTTTTCCGGGCGCCCGAACCGCCTGTTCTTCGAGCGAAAGAAAAATTCTTGACGGGAGGAAAAAACCATGTTCAACACCTGTAATTGCGGTTGCAACGACATCATGTGGCTTATTTTGCTGATGTGCTGCTGCGGCGGCGGATGCAACGATAACTGCGGCGGTTGCCGCGGATGCGACAGAGGCTGCGACTGCTGCGACATTATTATGCTTTACCTGCTTATGAACTGCTGCTGCGGAGCAAACAACTGCTGCAAATAAACCCTACATAATTGCCTTTTTAACGGCAAAAAACTCGCTCTTTTCATACGAGAAGAACGAGTTTTTTTGTTTTGAATTACATTTTGTTTTACGCGCGGTATACTCCTGCGGCATTATTTTTGTATGCGTCGATCGTCGACTTCATATCCGAAATTATTTTTTCGTATTCGGCTTTATCGTCGGCAAGCGTTTTGGCAGTCATATCGTAGAACTTGCAAGCTACAGCTTCGGAGCTGAGATTAACCGAATTTCCGGGGATATTTTTCCACACCATACGAAGTTCGCCGTTGATATATAAATACGCATCGTTATCGGTGACTACAAGTTTCCAGGTGAGAGTAAGCTTTTCGCCCGACTTAATCTGATATTTTGCGTTATTCGGAACGGTTCCGAGCGCGTCATAGTTACCGTTTACGGCGCATTTCAATTTAAGCGAACCGTCGCCGGGGTTATCCCACAGAAGAATTCTGTTGCCGTCTCCGTCGAATTTGAAGTGGATATGAGGATTATTGCCGACTGCGGTAACGTCGATTTTTCCGGAAATAACGTAGTTACGGTTAAGAATTTTACCTTTATATTCGGCAGTCCACGCCCCTTCGTATATGCGCTGATCTACCGTTCTGTCTAAATCTTCGATGGAAGCGCTGGGCGTGGGTGCAAGTTGGTCGTATTTTGCGCGGATTGCTACGTCGTCGCTTATTGTGACAGAAAGATTGGTGATGCCGAGTTCGGCGTTTTCGGTACCGAATCCGAAATAAGTGTCCTTAATGTCGGTATCGGTGTACACCTTTACGCTGTCGTTGACTTTGAACAGCACGCTGCCGTTGTAAGCGATAATGGTAAATGTATACGAAGTAATGTCAACCGTAGCAAGCGTATCTCTTCCGCCGGCTGCTTTGTATCCCCAGATCTGCGAGCTTCCGTTATTTGCAAACGTGATATTGGAAACGGGGAGCGCGTTGGCGGCCGAGAACCAGTCGTCTGCGGGAGCTTTGTTTATGATAAATTCCGTCCAGGGGTTGTTGCCGTTTGCGGAAGTCTTAGCAGTACCGGATACGACGAAGTTGCCTGAGTATTCGCTTGCGCCGTCCATAAGATATGCTCTCGTGCGGGCGTTCGTTTTGAGATTGAAGGTTTTTGCATCTTTATTATAGGTTCCTGCGGTGAAGCCCACTCCTTCCTTTACGGGAGCGTCTTCGATTACCGCGCCTGCGTCTTTAAGCGCGTTTACGAACACGCTGTAGTATTCGAGCTTGGGATGAACTTTGTCGCGCAACATGTCGTTGGTAAGCTTGCTGCTGGTGTCTATAAGAGTGATCCATTCTCTGTTTGCCGCCCACTTTTTCATTGCGGAGTTGACGGTAGCCACGATACCGATTTCGCTGTCGCCGTAGCTGCGCTGCGAAATGTTGAACCAATAGATATGCGTTTGGGGCATAGCATCGTGCATGAGATAGAACATACGCTGCAACGAACTTACCGTTTCGGTTGCGCTCTTTTTATCGTCGTACACGTTGTTGGTACCCATGTGCATTGCTATCTGCTTGGGCGAAACGTTTTTAAGGAAAGTTTGGGTGAAATGTTCCCAATCGTACGTTGTGGAGCTGCTGACACCCGCTATAAGCGCGTCTTTGCCGGCATAAGTACGGTTGAAATCGGTCCAGAACCAGCGTTCGTCGAAGAACGAGTCGCCGATGAACAGCGTGGTGTGTCCGTCGTTGCCTTTATTGCGATATTCGGCAAGTTTACCTTCAATACGAGTATTGAAATCGGCAGGGACCGTGTAGCAAGCGTCGTTTTTGTTGACCTGTTCGGCGTGAACGGTGAATTTATCCGCGAAATGCTCGCTTTCGACTGTAACTTCCACATCTCCTGCGACAAGTGCTTTTACAGTGTTCTTTTCGGCGTCGATAGTAAGTTTTGTAGCGTCGTATTTATAGGTGAAAGTTTCTTTTCTTTCGGGCTTGCTGAATTCATAATCCAGCTCGGAAGCGGGATAGCCTACCCATGCGTATACGTCGGTAAAGTTGAGTTCGCCGTAATCGATAAGCGTGGTAACGATAAAAGTCGTTTCGTGGTGAGAGGTTTTTGCGGTAACGGTTACCGTTTTCCCACCGACGAGAACGTTAATTTTTCCGTTTACGATTTCGATATCGTTTCCGTCAAAAGTATATGTGATTTCTTCTGCATAAGCGGGATTGGAAAAGGTGTATTCGATATCCACGCCGGTAGTGCCTTCCATAACGCCCTCGATATCGTTTACGGTAAGAGTGCCGTAATCTTCGGCGATAGTTACGGTGAAAGTCACGGTGTGGTGCGCGGTTGTGGCGGTAACGGTGACCGTTGCTCCGCCTTTAAGTGCCTTTATCTTGCCGTCCTTGATTTCGATTGCGTCGCCTTCGAACGTATATTCGACAGGCTCGGCTTTTTCGGGCTTGGAAAAAGTTATTTCAAGATTCTTTTCCTCTCCCTCTGCAAGCGTTACATTTGTCACGGTAAGAGTGCCGTAGTCTTCGGTTTTTGATGTGTCGTTATCGCAACCTGTGAATGCAAGCGACAATGCAAGCGTCAAAATAATCGCAATAACAATCGACAGTTTTTTCTTCATCATGTGCCTCCTGATTATTAAATTTGATTTTCGAGAATCATATTCATTATACAATCAAATAATGCGAGCTGTCAAGCAAAAAACCGATAGTGCTGATTTTGATACAAAAAGGTTTATTAATTGTACATGGACAGGGCGGGCGAACACAGTTAGCCCCTGCCAAACGGTTCTATTTTTATACCGACCCTGCTTTTATACCGACTCTGCTGACTCACGTATTATAATGTGGCGGGAGCAATTCCCGCTCTACGGAATAATGTTGTTGTTTTTCATCAAAACATATCCATATTAATCGAAAGGACAGAAATTTTTCCTCATAAAAGCGGTGTTCTCCGCACGGCGACAAGCAATCAAACGAGCGTTAAACCATAAAAAAAGAGCAAGGCGGGTTGTGCCTTGCTCTCTTTTTTGAATTCCGTTTTTTCGGAACGACTTTTTTATTTAGCTTCTATTCCCGTGAACGGATTGCCTATCACGTCGGAACCGGAAGCGTTTTTGCACATAGTTACGGTATAAGTTCCCTTGGGCAGAAGCAGAGTTACGGTTTTGTCGTTGGTGTTGAGCAGTGCGGTTTCTTCGGTGAACGCGCTTTCAAGTTTTACGACTTTGTAAATCTTGCTTATACCCTTGGCGTCGGTTACTTTGACGTACTTGACGCTCTGCTGTTGCAGAGTAATTCCGCTGACGACAGTCATGTACGTAACAGCCGTATATTCGGCGGTAACGGTGACGTTTCCGTTTGCGGTAACGGTGGTTTCAAGCACGCCGCCGGTGTAGTCGCCGAGGCTTACTTTTTCGCCGTTTACGAGCAGAGCGGAAACCTTCTTTTCTGCGTCGGGAGTTACGGTAACTTTAACGTCGCCGCCGTTTTCCACTCTCACGCTACCTTCGGTTTTGCCTTCGACTGCGATAGTTCCGCCGGCTGTCTGCTGCATGGTAACGTTAGCGTAGATTTCCGAAGCGGTGCTGTCGTTAAACTCTTCTACCTTGATATCGAACATTGTGAGGTTGAGATACGTACCGCTTGTAACGGTCATCTTGATTGCAAACGCAACCTGACCGGCAAGAATGGGAGTTCCGCTTTCGTTTACCATTCTGTGAGCAACGGAAAGCTTATACTCGCTGTCGGTAGAGTATTTGCTGAGCATATAAAGCATGCCGCCCTTTTTGATTATCTTGACCTGTGCATATTTGTCAAGAGGAATCGAGGTTGCAGCAAAGTTAACTCTGCCTACTCCGCGCTGTTCGAGTCTTCCACCCCAGCTGGGACGCAGGAATCTGTATCCTGTTCCGATGTTGAGGAACTGAACGTAAGACGCGTCGTCACCTGACATTACGATACCTAATCCGAGGTCGGCTTCGTCTTTGAGGTTGGCAACTCCGTTTTCGGCAGCGCTCGAACGAACATAGCTGAACGAAAACACGAAATCGGTTTTGTTGTTATACTCGGGGTTGATGGTAAGTCCGGCGTCGCCCATGGAAGAGGTTACCCAATGAGCATAAGCACCGTGATATTTTTCATTATCGATGCCATACTCCATTCCGTTTGTTGTAGTAAGCGTTCCAACCTTCTGTCCTACGATAAGCTTCGTAAATTCGAGAGTTCCGAGGCTGAGTGCGCTTCCGCTAACGGTGAAGGTCTTGTCTTCCATTGCATAGCCGTTAATGTTGGCATTGACGATAAGTTTACGGTTTTTCTCGACCATCAGGCTGAATTTACCTTCGGAATCGGTAACAAACGTGGTTACGACGTTACCGTTCTCGGCGTCGATAATTTTACCTTTTACTTTTGCAAAAGGCTTTCCGCCCGATGCGAGCGTTCCGGAAACTCGTCCGGCTTCGATAAGAGAAACCTTAACGTTTACGTCGGTTTTTTCCGAACCCATTGCAAACGTTCCTTCTTCGCCTTTCTTGCTGAGATAAACGTTGGAGCCGTTAACCGATACGCAAAGCACTTTTCCTTCCGGAATTTCGTTGTTTGCAGTAAACACAATGCTGGAATCGGAAGCTATTCTTCCCTTACCGGTTTTTTTGTCAAGGCTGAGCAATCCGTCGCTGCGAATGTCTACAATTTCGTTTTCGTTGCCTTCCACGGTGAGTTCGCTGGAGATAAGTTCGTCTGCAAACTTGCTTGCCGCCGACTGTCCTGCGAGGATCCAGTAGTTTTCAAAATCGATACGCAGGTTGTAGCTGACGGTGATCCCAAAGCCGATTGCAGCGACGCCCTGAGCCTGCTCGATGTAGCCGTGATAGAAAGGCTCCATTTTTTTAAGCAGTTCGTCTGCCGTGCTATCTTCCGTAAGACCTGCTCTTCCGTTTGACGCATACAAATAGACGTTACCGCCTCTGCGGATCATAAGGAAGCTGGTGGTGAAGGTCTGACCGTTAAGCGGTACGCGGTTTACGCTTCCGTTACCCATGGCGGGGATGCCGACGACTTTACCGTTATCGCTACGGTCAATGGTTGCGATACCGCCTTTCCAGGTGGGGTTGATAAGACCGTTGATGTCGATATGATCCGACCAGCTGGAGGTGGGAAGAATACGAATACCGGTTTGGCGCAATCCGCAGAACACGCTGTTGGTATTGCTGCTGATTACGAATCCGACTGCAGGGTCATCCTCGATGGACTGGAACGCCATATAGTCGGTCTGGTTGGTAAGTTCTACGTATGCAACCTGATATTCGGCTGCGGTTTTACCGGAGTAGAAGATATTGGACGAACCGGTGTTGGTAGAAGTAAATACTACCTTACCGTTTTCTTCTTCGGACATATCCCAGTATACGCCGGGTGCGGACGACTTGGTGAAGTTGCCTGCAGACTCGTATTCACCGGTTTCGGCGTTATATCTTGCGTCGTCTGCGGATTTTGCGGTACCGCCGACAATCGCGGACGACATTGCATATTTATCGAATACGGACGCGTCTTTATCGCTGCCCATATTTTTATCGACTACTGCGCCGCCGTTGAGCTTCACGCCTTTAATGGGACGATAGCCGCTCTTGCTTGCGTCGAACGTCCAGCTGTTACCCGCAGGTACGCGGACGGAGAAATATCCGCCGTACGAGCCGTACTGTTCCTTGCCGTCTTTGTCAAGAACGGGATCGCCGTTTTCATCGACTATCTTGTAGTTGAAGTTTTCGGAAGAAATGTTGAATCTCGATTCGGCACCGCTTCCGTAAAGCGCGATGGATACCGAGCTTATGCCGTCGCCGGTCTGCTTTTCGTACACGCCGCCTTTAAGCGTAACGAGTTCGATAGCTTCCTTTCTTTCGGCTCCGCCTGTGGTTATGACGATGTTTCCGGGAATGTTTTTAATAGTGTAGTGACCTGCAACCGCGTTTGCCTTGAAGTCGGCAAGCAGATCTACCTTTTCGCCGGTTTCGACTACTTCGTATTCGAACTTGGTAAGTTCGTACGTTTTGATGTTGTTGTTGCCGTAATCTCTGGGAGCGCGGAACACGACGTTTACGTCGATGCTGCCGGTACCGTCGTTTGCGGTAGCGATCTGAGAAAGAGACGCGTTTGCGTTTGCGATGTTTTCGTTTTTGATTTCTACGGTGTAGACGTACTTGGAAATTTCGTCTTTAAGTTCCTTTTCGTCCGCGAACGCCTTTGCCTGATAGTTGGTAAACTCGACGTCGGCGTTGTAAGCATAGAAGCCTGCGAATGCGTCCTGAATGTAAATAGCTTCTTCGGAATAAACGAATTTGCCGTTTACGAGATAGTACATGTTACCTGCGTTTGCAAATACGGTAAGATCGAACTGGTTGGCTTTTCTGCCGTCCTCGGTGCTTACGGGTTCGTTTGCGAACACGGTGGTAGAAGTAATGTTTGCCGGATAGTTGGTGTAGCCTCTTATCGGCAACGAGGTGAGCTTGTTTTTAATAAGCGTATCGTCGTTAAGTTCGATTGCGAACGCGCGATAGTTTACGTTATCCGAATACATCAGAAGTCCTGCTCTTCCCGTTCCCTGTTTGCCTGTTACGGTAACGCGGGTGGTGAGCATAAATCTGTTGCTGCGGAGATCGCGGAAGAATATAGCCTTTGCATATCCTTTTCCGAGGTCGTTTTTAGCGAAAACGGATTCGTTTTCTTCGCCGGGATTTTCAACCTGCCAGCCGTTGGTTTTTGCAAGGCCGTACTTATGGCTTCCGACAGTTGCTTTATCGTCGTCGGCGTCCATATATCCGTTTTCGTTGAAGTTGAGAGCCTGAGCGGCAGAACCGTTTCCCGCAACGAACGTGGTGGGAAGCACCGTACCCGCGGTGTTGGGCTTTGTATTCCAGTAGTAGGACGGAAGCAGACTTACCGATTCCGGACGGGAATTCAGTCCGAGCTGCTTCCAGGTGAGGTAACCTTCAACATAGAAACCTTCCGCGCCGTTGTTTGCGTTAAGCTTTCCTTCGTAGCGCGAACGAATATTTACGGTATCTACTGTCGGAGGAAGTCCGTTTGCGTCGATCTGATATGTTCTCGAAAGCAAGGGGAAATACAGTTTGACGTACGTGTTGGAGAAAAAGTAATTTCTTCCGTTGTAGAAGATGCCTTTATCGTTGGACTTCGCGGCGATATAAAGACCGCCGTCGGTCATGTGAGTGGTAACTTCAAACTTAAAGTTCGGGTTTTCGATCTTATAGTTGGTGTACCATTTTTTATTCGGATCGGTCCAGATATCTTCGTCGAAATGACCGTCGATTACTACATTTTCAAGGTCCGGGGAATATCCGAACGCGTCGTGATGTTTCTGATTATACGTTCCGTCATAATCTATAATTCCGGCGTCGTCCTGCGTACTATTATCGGCAGGAGCTTTGTTACAAGCCACTACGGTAAGAACGCAAAGGACGGAAAGCAAGCTTATGAGTAAAATTTTCAATGCTTTTTTCATAATTTCTCCTCCTTACGCCTGAGCTTCCGCCACATTACCCATGACATACAACTCGGCAAGTCTTATAGAATAATAATCGTTATCGTAAGTAGTCATATTGGTGGTGGTATATTTGTTGGGATTTTCTTCGTTAGCTTTGATGGTAATAGTCATCTCGGTGATGGTGATTTCGTCGAATTCGGCAAGAGCGTTTGCTCCTTTTCTTACCACTACGTCACCGTCGTTGTAATCGTTTGCAAAAGTGGGAAGATCTTTTATATAGCAATAGCCGTTGAATTCGGTTGACTGATACCATGCGGGCTTTTCGGCAAGCTTAAACTTGATTGCGTTTACGTTTTTGAATGCGGAATCATACCAGCCGCTGTTGTAAACGAGCAATGCTCTGACGGTTACGGGCTTATCCCAGGTCAGTTTTACCTGAAGATCTCCATTGCTGCTGCCGTATTCCCACTGACGGGAGAAAGGCTGAGAAGTGAACAATCCGTCGGTAAGCGAGCTTACTTCGCCGTAATCGCCGTTACCGGTTATGGTTGCGTATTTTGCAACGTTGGTATAGCCGGTGTAGGTTTCGGGCTTGGGCTGCAGGTTGTAGGTGGGACCGTTACCGTACATCATATCGTACCCAAGTTCGGGGGTGTACTTCCAGTATGCGCGGTCGACGCCGATGCAACGACCGAGGAAGTTTCCATTGGGTTCGTTGTTTACGGGGTTCCAGAAGCAGTGATACAAAATCCACAGTTCGTCGCCCGCCTTAATAAAGACGTGGTGACCGGTACCGGCCATATAGTCGTTGGGTTCGTTTCCTATACCTATAATAGGCGAATATGCGGTTCCGAGCTTTTTGAAAGGTCCGGTTGCATTGTCCGACACCGCCACGTACGGAGCGTACGAACGGGAGCCGTAACCGAACGGAGAATAGGTGAAATACCACTTCCCGTTGTGTTCCAGAACTTCGGTTCCTTCGTTAATGCCTCCTTCGGCCCATTTGGTCTTATTGGAAACTTTTCTGCCCAAATCGTCTAAAATCCACTTGGGTTCGCCGTTTGCATCGTAAATAATGTTGTACTGATCGTCGGTTTCGATCTGGTATTCCCAGATTCCTTCAAGCGATCCGTCCTGATAAATGATGTTGTACATTGGGGAAGAAATATGGGTGAGAGTATCCCATTCGGGCGTCATCCAGTCTTTCATCTTCACGCACCAGACGTGGTTACCTTCAACAACGGAGCTCATATGCTGCGAAAAATACAGCATTTTGGTTCCGTCTGCGCCGACAACGGGGTTAACGTCGATTACGGGGAAAACGCAATATTTATAATTGATGCCCAGACCGAGTTTTTCGATGGTGTACTTATCGTACATTTCCTGAATTTTTCTCTGGTTGGTTGCCATTCTTATATAATAATAACCGATGCTGAGAACAGGGTCTGCCGTCGTAATGCCGTAGCCGTTGAGGTTATAGTAAGTACCATCGTTGTAGTAGCCGATTACTTTATCGTCATAGTTGTAAATGGGATATGCCTGACCGTCGGGCTGACCGTCCATATCGAGGTCGGCAAGATCGACAAGCGTTTCTCCGCGGAATACTGTTCCGTCTGCGTTCTTTTTAGCCTGAACTTCGAGATATTCCTGAGCGGTAACCGGGGTGTACGGTCCCTGAGGGTTGGGAGACATTGCGCAGGAAATGGTAAGACCGTCCCACTGTCCGCCGGTGGTTGCCGCGTTGGGTCCGTAAGTGTTTTTTGCAGTACCGTTTTTGGACTGCGAGCTAAAGAATATAAAATACATACCGCTGTCGGGGTCGCGAATGAATTCGGGCGCCCAGCAGTAGCTGATCGACGACCACGAATCCGAACCGAAATAAACAGCGCCGTTATTGTTGGCTCTGCCGCAGGGCTTCCAGTCGTTGAGGTCGTGCGAACGGAACATATTATAAGCGCTGTAACCGCCCAGTTCTCCGGTATATATCATATAATACCAGTCGGTGTACTGTTCATGCCAGCTGTCGAGCGTACCGTAGGTTTTCTCGAACTGCTCCTGAGTCTTGCCGTTCTGCCACTGCCATGCGCCGTTAGCGTCTTTGTACTGCCAGCTGTGCATCAGCTTTCCGTACGAATCGTTTACGTCCTCTTCCGACACGTAAAGCGCTCCGGGGTCGGCACCGTTGAGACGAGTTTCATTCAGATAGAATAATTCCGAATTATAATCGTAAAACTCATTGGTCGCCTGACCTGCCGAGTACGGCAGATTGAATCCTGCGATTTCCGTTTCATGCTTCATTACGTTATTCGTAATAGGAGTGCATGCAAAAGAAGTACACAGGATTGTGGCGAGAATTACCGACATAGCCGTAATAACTAATAGTCTTGTAATTTTCTTCATAATCTTCTCCTTGATAGATTTTTATAGTATATCGCTATACATATGTTACTATTCTAACAAATATCAAAGCAGTTTGTCAACTGTTAAGAGAAAATTTAAAGTGAATTTTTTGTGACAAAGCGTAATTGCTGACTTTTTTATTTTATTTTGCAATAAATAATTCGTGTTGATTAAAACAAAAAATCCGTCTTGCGAGATTGCAAAACGAATTTTTTCGCTTTCATTGTACTAAATTATATTATTATATTTAATTTATTCAATTCCGATGTGCGAATTATTTTTTTCGCTTATTTGGAAGCGGAAGTATTGAGATAATCGAGCGGATCGACTATTTTGTCGTTTTTGGTAATTTCGACGTGGACATGCTTTCCGATATCCGACTCTGTTATCATATTTCCCGCCGTTCCGATATTGTCGCCGGCTTTTACGGTATCGCCCTCTTTTACGGTTACGCTTTCCATTGATTTATAGTACGACACAAGTCCGTCGCCGTGATCTACCGACACCACCCATCCTTCGAGAGAGGACTGCGTTACGCTTTTTACCGTCCCTTCCGCCATAACGCGCACGTTTTCGTCGCCGCCCGGCAGAAAATCGACTCCGTTGTGCGTTTTCCACATGTTGACCGACGGCATATAGACAAGCTTGTCGATTGCCGCTTCGCGTGCTACCGTATAATCTTTGAACGGAAGCACGTATTCCGCAGGCTTGGTTGTAGCCGGATCGACGTCGCTGCCTGCCGGAAGCGAATCCTGCCTGCCTCCCGCTACTATCGCGATTGCGATTACCGATCCTATTACGCACACCGCAAGCACGGCTGCCACTGCGTACCATAATCCGCTGTTTTTCCCGGCGCGGTTTTGGTTGCTGTTGTAAACTTTCATGATTTGTTTCGACCTCCGAATTTATATTTAGATTGTTGACACGATGTTGCCGATATATACTTACTCGTCGGAAATTTTTTTTAGTTAATTTTCAAATACCGTTTTTGTTTTCAATAACTGCCTTTAAGCAGCGGACTGCCCGCCGCAACGAAATCGCCGCGCACGGCAACGGCGAGGTTTATTTTCTTGCCGCGCACGTAAACGCTTTTTGGAAGTTTGGGCGAACGGCAATAAAATATTTTTTCTCCGTCGGTGATTTCGGTAAAAACTATTGTCGCGCGCATATCTTTTATTATAGCTGCCGCCGTTTGTTCTCCTCCCGTGCAATCTGTTCTCGCAAACGAATATGCGCTGCCTTCAACAATTTCGCAATCGGCGTAATCGTAATAAATTACTTTGCCGTATTTGCCACTTATAAGAGGCGACGGATAATATTTTGCGGCAACGAGAAGCAATCCCGCCGCTATAAACGCTATGAATCTTTTAAGTACAAACATATTTATTCTCCTTGTGTAACATATGAGTTTTAGCCCGTTTTTTCGCAGTTTATACATGATCAAGCCGGTTTTTCACAAAAATATCTATAATTATTAGCATAAAAAAGAACGAGGCGTATTACCTCGTTCACTATTTATCCGAATATAATGTCGTCGTTTCCGACATGCTTTTACAAATTTTCTTCGAGTTTATCTTTAAGCAGTGCACAGCACGCGAAGTACAAAAGGGCGAGCGTTCCGCCGAGCAGCGCGCCGCCGATAATATCGGTAAGCCAATGAACGCCGGAAATTACTCTGCCCGCAATCACCATTACGCCTATTGCCGAAATAACCGCAATGTAAATGCATTTTATCGCAGGTTTTTTTATTCGGATCAGCGACTGATACAATGCGGACGAGGTAACGAACACCGCAATCATGGTGTGCGTAGACGGAAAAGACGGCTCGAGCCTTCCTTCCATAAGCAACGGGCGATAATTTATCGGAATTACATCAAACAAAAGATACAATGCCGCAAGCAGGAAATCGAAGCCGACGAGAAGCAGCAGGTCGCGATCCGTTTTTTTGATATTTTTACGCCCGAAAGCCTGTACGGCGGCAAGCAGCACGAAGCCGAGAGCCAATCCTATCTCGCAATATCCGAGATATTCGGTTACGTCGTACCAGGTCATATTTGTTCCCGTAATATCGGCAAAAGCCTTGTTGAGTGCGGACAAGCCGACTGTGCTGCCTTCCGGTCCTATTGCGCCGACGTCGACAGTTTTAAGTAAAATTATCAGCGTAACGAACAACACGGCAAGCGTGCCGCCCGTTATAAACAACGCAAGTGTTCTCTTTTTCATTGTACGTCCTCCGTTTTTCAGAACCCGAAGTATTTTTCGGCGTTTCTATAACATACGCCTTCCACTATTTCTTTAAGCATTTTCTCGTCGCGCGGATATTCGCCCTCTTCCACCCATTTGCCTATAAGATTACAGAAAATGCGGCGGAAATATTCGTGCCTCGTGTACGAAACGAAGCTGCGCGAATCGGTTAGCATTCCCACAAATTTCGACAGCAGTCCGAGATTGGCAAGCGCGCGCAACTGCCGCTCCATTCCGTCGCGCTGATCGCAAAACCACCATCCCGATCCCAGCTGAATTTTGGAAACATACGGAGCGGACTGAAAATTCCCTGCCATCGCGGCAAGCGTATAATAAGAGTTTTCATCCAGCGAATACAATATGGTTTTGGGCAACGAATTTTCTTTTTCAAAACTATCGAGAAGACGCGATAATTTTTCGGCGATCGGCAAATCGTTTATCGAATCGTAGCCGGCGTCCGCGCCTATTTTTCCGAAAGCGCGGGTGTTGTTGTTGCGGAGCGCGCCTATATGCAGCTGCATCGCCCAGCCTTTTTTTGCATAAATAGCGGCAAGCGTTTGCATTATTGCCGTTTTATACACCTCTATTTGCTCGTCCGTGAGAGTTTCGCCACGCAGTTTTGCGTCGAACGCATCCCCGGCGTCGCCCTCGGCAAACGGAACGCGCGTCAACGAATGGTCGGATAAACGACAACCGTTTGCGGCAAAATAGTCCGCTCGCTCTTCCAGCCAGCGCGATATATCGTCGAAATCTTTTATTCCGGCACGCGCAATATAATCGCAAAAGCCGTCCTGTTCTATTGCCGAAATTTTGTCGGGACGAAACGTGGGCAACACTTTTACGCTCCAATCTTTAAGCGTGCGGTGATACTTTAAGTCGTCGGCGGGATCGTCGGTTGTGCAAAGCGCGGTGACTCCCGATCGCAGAATGAGGTTTTTAGCCGAAAATTCGGGCTTTTTAAGACAATCGTTGACTTTATTCCAGATTGGGCGGCACGTGTCCTTCGATAAAACCTCGTCAATTCCGAAATAACGTTTAAGTTCGAGGTGCGTCCAGTGGTACATAGGATTGCCTATCATATACGGTACTACCGACGCAAAAGCCGCAAATTTATCATAGTCGTCGGCGTCGCCTGTGATGTATTTTTCTTCTACGCCTCCCGCGCGCATAAGCCTCCACTTATAGTGATCTCCGCCCAAAAACAATTCGGTCGCGTTTTTAAAAACGTGATCGTTGGCTATTTGTTCGGGCGACAGATGACAATGATAGTCGATTATCGGCATCTTTTCGGCATATTCGTGATAAAGGCGTTTTGCCTCGTCGTTTTTAAGCATGAAGCAGTCGTTTATAAAACCCATTTTTCTTCTCCGTCATGTTTTCTTTAAATTATAACACGCAAGCAATCAAAACGCAAGCATTTTTATGAAAAAGCCTGTTTTTTATGCTATTCGTGCAAAAATTGTTTCCTGTACGAAAGAGGAGTCAATCCGTATTTTCTTTTGAATAAATCGAAAAATCTGCATTCGGTGTTAAAACCCGTTTCAAACGCTATCTGCGAAACGCTTTTATCCGTGTTTTTAAGCAGCAGCGCTGCAGCGGTAAGCCGACGGTCGGCAATTACGGCACTGAGCGGTTTTCCGTAGTTTTTTATTATTATACGCGATGTTTGCTTTTCGCTTAAGTACAGCACAGCGGCAACGTCCGAAAGAGTTATTTTTTCGTTTACGCACCCGGAAATAGCTTTTTCTATTTCAAACGCGTATTCGGCGGACGGACAATCGGAAACGGGAACGTCGGAAATGCGGCGTTCGTTAAAATGCTCCGCGGCGTTGAATAAAATAAGTTCGATAAGCATTTTCAGCTTGGTCGCGTCCGACGGATATTTTATAAAACACTCGTACACTTTTTTAAGATAAAAAAAATCGTCTTCATTTACATCGGCACAAACTACCGATTTTTTTTCTGCCGGGTCGCAGCCGAACAAACCTTTTCCCCGATCGGGATTTTTGGGTTGCAG
>USKH01000006.1 GCA_900555125.1 uncultured Clostridium sp. | reverse complement strand
ACGGCAACTTCCTCGTCGGTGTTCCACACTTCTTTTATAAGGTGCTTAATGCGCTTGTATGCGGGCTTTTCGCTCATATCGAAGCGCAGCAAGCCGCCGCGGTAGTAGTTTTCTCCGTCAGCCATATTGCCGGGCGTGGTGAACGCTGCGTATCCGTCAACAAGGTTCCAGTAGATAATCTGAGTGATCGCGGGATAGGAAAACCACATTGAGTACAGCTTTTCGATTACGTCCGCCTGAAGCTGTTCGTCACACTCTTCGGCGGTGTATGCCGGAATAGTGATTTCGGTTATCTGAACCGGCTTATTAAAGCGCGCGTAATTGTCGAGAACTTTTAAGCAGTGAGCAAGGTTGTAGAACTTTCTCGTGCAGCGGAAATACTCCTCCATGCGGTAGAACATATGGTACTGCGCGCCCACGGCGTCCACTCTCGCGCCTTTAAGAAGCAGGTTTTCGATCTGCATAGAATAGGCGTCCCACGGCATAGTATTGTGATCCCAGATAGCGCCCGACCACTCGTTTATGCAAAGAGTGTTGTTCGGAAAGTATTTTTCGGCTTGTTTAAAGCAAAACTCCATAAATTCGGGATTTTTGTAAAAACCGGTTTTTCCGCTTCCCCAGAACATTTCGTTGGTGACTTCTATCGTGGGAATTTTGTCTTTATAACGCTCGGAAATCTGCTGCATGCGCTTTATTATGTGCTGCTTTACTTCTTCGTCGGACTTATCTTTAAGCCATTCGGGGAAGAAATGATCGTAGCAAAGAGCGTGTTCGCGCGGCTCGATGCCGTTCTCCTCGCAGAATTTTACGCAAAGGTCGGTGGGCGGACGGCGATAGATTTTTTCACTGGCCGCGTCGTAGCGCGTTATACCCTCTTCGAGTTCGGTTGCGTCCCAATAGAACGGCAGTGTGAGAAGATTGAAGGTTTCTTTGATTTTTTGCTTATAAATCTCGTTTTTGTTTTTGTCATCGGGGAATTCGTCCAGCATGAACATATTGCAGCCGAAACGGAATTTGTGATTTTTAAGCTTTACATGCACGTTTTTCGCGTTTTTGACGTCCAGAGTAAAGTTTCCTTTACGATTTTTTTCGATGCCGTCGCGTATTCTTTTATCAGTTTGCTCGTCGCTTACGATCAATTGATCTATCGTGTAATCCATTATAAAATCTCTCCTTTTAAATTATGGTTTTATTTTTTTGCTTAGATTGGTTCAGATCACGACCACTCGCGGTCGTTTGCCCACTCTTTGTCCCAAGCAGACGTATCGCTCCAGGGTTTGTCGCAATCGGCTTTTGCGAATTTTTCGATAAGTTCTTCGTTAAGACTTTCTATTCCCAGTCCGGGCGCGTCGGGCACTTTCATAAAGCCGTTTTCCATTTTTATCGCGGGGCTTACGAGGCTGAACCATTCGGGGTGATCGACCGAGTGAAATTCGACGGCAAGCACATCTTTAAGCGCGGCTGCCGCGTGAACTGCCGCCATAAATCCTATCGGGCTTTCCGCCATATGTATTGCAAGCGCGGCGCCGTATTTTTCGCACAGGTCGCCCACTTTTTTCATTTCCGCAAAGCCGCCCACGGTGAGAAGATCGGGGTGAACTACGTTTACTCCGGCTGCCAGCACTTTTTCGAAATTTTCGGCAAGGAAAATGTCTTCGCCGGTGCATAGCGGAACGCAACTGTTGTTTGCGAATTTTTTAAGATGTTCGGTCTGCTGCCACGGAGCGAGGTCTTCCATCCAAGCGATGTTGTACTTTTCCATTCTGCGGGCAAATCGGATTGCGTCCTCTATTGCGACATGACCGAAATGGTCTACCGCAAGCGACACTTCGTAGCCTATGACGTCGCGCACTTCGCGCACGTAGTTTTCGAGGTAATCCATGCCTTTTTCGGTGAGGTGTATGCCGGTGGCGAAATGCGGAACGGTGAAAATCTGATAGTTTTTGCCAAACATAAGCGACTTGTCTATGGAGCCGGACTGATGGCAAATAGCCTTCATGTTGTACTTTTTATAATCATCGATAAGTCCGATCGGCGCGTTGAGCGTGCCGGGTTCGTCGTACAGAAGTTCGATTCCGAGGTCCATTTTAAGGAAAGTAAAACCCTGCTCCATTCTCTTTTTAAGAGCCATGCCCATATCTTTGCCGGTGTGCTTGCCGTCCACGTCGGTATCGCAGTAAACGCGCACTTCGTCACGCCATTTGCCGCCCAAAAGCTGATAAACGGGTACGCCGTAGTACTTTCCTATGATGTCGTACAACGCCACTTCTATGCCCGAAACTCCTCCGCCCTGTCGCGAATGTCCGCCGAATTGTCTGATGCGGTTGAACAATTTCTCGACGTTTAACGGATTTTCGCCCATAAGACGCGATTTAAGCATTTTGGCGTAAGTCGCACTGGACGCGTCGCGCACTTCGCCGTAGCCCACGATACCTGCGTTTGTGTAAATTTTGAGAAGTATCATGTGTTTGGGAAGTCCGTCGATGTCCGCAACACGCAGATCTGTGATTTTCAGGTCGCACGCTTTGATTTTTTGCTTCATATAGCTCTCCTTTTCCTTGCAAAATTAAGTAGTTAGGTGTATAATACCTTTGTTTGCAAACATTATACAACATCGGTTTGACTTAATCAACAACAATCTTCCGAAATTTGCAAACAATTTTCCGCGTGAGGAGCAAACCGCATTGAACGTAATAGCCGAACTTAACGACAAATACGGAAACGCCGTTTTCCGTCTGTTCACTTCGCGTGCCGAATGCCGCGAGGGGCAATACCGCATGCACCGGCACACTCAGTACGAAATAGGGCTTATAGAGCGCGGCTGCGGCTTTTACGACACCGAGCACGGCAGAGAAGAAATTTCGAGCGGCGACATTTTTTTATTTTCGGCAAACGAATACCACTGTATCACCGACATTTTTCCGTGCGGCGGCAAGCGCGACATGCAGATTCTCAATCTGCAATTCCTTCCGGGATTTATTTTACAGGACAACGGCAATCAGGGCGAATCGTTTATGCGCGTGTTCACAGACAGAAAAGCCGATTTTTGCAATAAACTGGACGAAATCAACAAATATACGGGCGAAATTCAAAAATATATGCTTTGTATAAAAGAAGAATGCGAACAACGGCAACCGTGCTACGAAGTCATCGTAAAAGGAATGCTTTGTTCTCTTTTAGTTACGCTTTACCGTCATTTCGGGCTGTGCGAACCGGAAAACGACGACAAGTCGGTTTGCATGCACCTCGGCGAAGTAATGCGCGCGGCGGCTTACATGAACGAGCATTACTGCGAGGATATCACGCTATCCGACATACTGTCGGCGGCAAGCCTGGGGAAAACCGCTTTTACGTCTGCTTTTCACGAGGTTTTCGACATGACCGCATGGGATTACGTCAACATAAAGCGCATCGAAAAGTCGCTGGGACTGCTTAAAAATACCGACGACACGGTGCTCTCGGTCGCCGCGGCGTGCGGGTACAACAACACGGCGAATTTCAATCGGATTTTCCGCAAAATAACGGGATTAACGCCCAAGCAATACCGGAAAAGCCGCAGCAAATAACTTATTTTACCATTCAATTACACAAGAAGGTTTTTATGTTTACAATCGCACTTACCAATGTTTTAGTCACTTTATGCTACATACTGCCCGGCTTTTTGCTGGGAAAAATGAAAAAGGCCGACGGCAATCATCTGTCCACCCTTTCCGCCGTATTGGTTTACATCTGCTCTCCGTGCATGCTTATAGGCGCGCTGTGGGGCGAAGATCTTACATGGGCAAAGCTCGGCGATATGGGGTTATTTTTCGTAATAGTTCTGTTTTTGCAAATGGCGTTTATGGGAATTTTGTTTCTTATATTCCGCAAAAAGTTCGACGACGGCAAATACCGTATATTAACCATAGCCTCCGTTATGGGAAACTGCGGATTTTTCGGACTTCCGATAGTAAAAGCTCTGTTCCCGGATAATGCGATAGTCATGAGTTATTCGTGCATTGCAAGCGTGGCGTTAAACGTATTGTCGTTTACGGTGGGAGTGTTCTGCGTGACCGGCGACAAAAGCAAAGTCAATATCGTAAAAGGTATTTTTAATCCCAACACCGTGGGACTTATAGCCGGGCTTTTGCTTGCGTTTTTCAACGTGCGCGAACATCTCCCTTCGGCGTTTGTAAACGCACTCGAACTTGTGGGTAATACGTCCACTCCGATATGCATGATTATTCTCGGCGTGCGTCTTGCCTGCGTACCGTTCGGAAAACTGTTTGCACGCCCGTTTGTATACCTTACATGTCTTGCCAAGCTTGTAATTTTTCCGCTGTTCTGTTATGCCGCGGTGTATTTTTTGCCGCTCGACCCTGTCTTCAAAGCAAGCATACTCATCCTCACCGCCGTGCCGTGCGCTTCCATGATACTCAACATAGCCGAGCTTTACGACGGCGAACGCGAACTTTCGGCAAACAGCGTGCTTTTGTCCACGCTGTTGTGTTTTATCACTATTCCGCTTCTTACGCTGCTTGTGCAGTGAGCTTGAACTTATTTTTGAAGCGAAATATATCCATTCTTAATCGGCATTGCAAATTGCGGACAGCCAAAGAACGATTGCCATGCCGCAAACCGATTATTCGTAAACAATTAAAAACTTTAAAAATGAAAAACGAGCCTTCGGCGGGGAAACCGGAGGTTCGTTTTCCAATATATAGGAGTGAGAAAGAAGCGTCTTTATTTTGTTATTGCGTCTACCGCGCAAATCAGCTTGCCGAGTACTTTTTCAAACTTGGCTCCGTACTTGTGATTTTGGTCGCCGGCGGTTGCTTTTATGCATTCGACGACAAAATTTGCGGCGATTTCGGCTGCCTTAGCCGCGTTAGCTCCGCGTAAAAGCGCGCCGGTAAACGCCGAAGCGTAAATATCGCCCGTGCCATGACAACCTTCGGCAATTTTTTCATGCTCGTAGTATTCGTATTTTCCGTCCGAAAAAACGACTACGCCCGTTTTCCCGGCACTATAGCTAACGCCGGTCAGAACCACCGTTTTTGCGCCGAGCGCAATCAGTTTTTCCGAAACGTCCTCGATATAGGCTTGATTGTAATCGGTTTTATAGTCCGTGTCCGTAAGAAGGCACGCCTCGGTAAGGTTGGGAAGCAGATAGTCGGCTTTTGCTGCAAGTTTTTTCATTTCCGCAACGAAAGCGGCGTCAAAACCGGGATAAAGCTTGCCGTTGTCCGCCATTGCCGGGTCGACGATAAGCAGTCCGTCCTTTTCAAGACAATTGCGCGCAATGCTCTCAACATATGCAATCTGTTTTGCGCTGCCGAGATAGCCGGTGTACACGGCGTCGAAGCTGATTTTTTCCTTTTGCCAGTGTTTTTCGATTGCCGGCATATCGTCGGTTAAGTCGCGGAACGTGTAGCCCGAAAATCCGCAAGTGTGCGTGGAAAGAACGGCTGACGGCAAAACGCATGTTTCCGCTCCGCAAGCAGATATAACCGGCAGAGCGACGGTGAGCGAGCATTGCCCGAAGCACGATATGTCCTGAATTGTAAGAACGCGCGGATAATCTTTCTTCATTTTGGAAAACCTCTTTACTTTTTTGACATATTATATTATAATATTGCCGTGGTGATAAGTAAATATCCAAAACGATTATTTTTTACAATACCAGATTTCAAGGAGTTCGGGCGTGAAAAAATATTACGAAATATATCTTAGCTACAAAGAAGGCATTATTGCCGGCAAGTGGAAAAGCGGCGAAAAGCTGCCCAGTAAACGCATTGCTTCTATTGCGGATAACGTCAGTGTGATAACTGTCGAAAAGGCGTACTCTCTTCTCGAAGAAGAAGGCTACATCGAAGCGCGGCAAAAACGCGGGTACTTTGTTATGCCGCTCGGCGCGATTCAGTCCGCCTCGTCCGCGCACGGCAAAAAGCTCAATCTTCTGCCCGAGCCCGAAGAAAATTGCGCCCGCGACTTCGAATATTCGCTGTGGTTCAAATCGGTGAGAAAGGCGATAAGCGACCAGAGCGACAAGCTTTTTATAAAAGCCCCGGGAAAAGGCTGTCCCGTTCTTCGCAACGCGATAGCGGAATATCTGTACAAATACCGCTCCACAGTCGCTCAGCCCGAAAACATAATAATAGGCTCCGGTGCCGAACAATTGTACGAAAACGTCGTAAAAATCTTAGGACGTGACAAAGTTTTCGGAACCGAAGACCCTTGCTACGGCACTATACGCACAATCTACGAAGGCGAAGGCGCGCGCGTAATTGCGCTTGCACTGGGCAAAGACGGCATTAAATCGTCCGAGCTTACATCCAAGCGATTCGACGCATTGCACGTCACCCCTTACCGCAGTTACCCCTCCCTTATAACGACGTCGGTAGCAAAAAAATACGAATACGTCGCGCTCGCGCGCAAAAAAAACATATTCCTGATTGAAGACGATTACGCCGGAGAATTTGCTCCGCCCGGACAGCCTATAGACACGCTGTACTCGCTGGACAACCAACGAGTTATTTACATAAATACATTTTCGGCAACGCTGTCGCCCTCCATGCGACTGGGCTACATGATTCTTCCCGATTGTCTGCTTGCAGAATACGACAAAAAGCTGGGACACACAAGCTGTTCGGTACCCGTTTTAGATCAGTACGCGCTTGCCGAGTTTATTTCCGGCGGAAATTTCGTACGGCACCTGAACCGCGTACGAAAAACCCGCAGTCACCGGCAAAAGCAGTCTTCATCGGCTATCGTAAAGCCGGCTCGTGCGAAGGGTATTGCAGCGGAGCGGGAATAGCACGACTTGCCGCGATTATGACTAAAAACAAGCGGTTGAACGCGACTGAAAAAATTTTTAAAAAATTTTAAAAAACCTCTTGACAAACTGAAAATCAGTGCTATAATATAGCTGAAAAAAGAAAAGGAGGCAAAAAAAGGAACGTAAATCGGATAAAATCCGACTGACAGCCGACCTTGCCGGACGCATTAAAAACAAAAAGGCCGACATAATAAAAACGAACAAATTCAAATTTCGGAGGTATTTATTATGTTTGATCTTACTCGTAAAAATAATAACAACAATCGTCGCGTAGCGGCTTACAACCCCTATCGCGAAATGGAAGACTTTGAGAGAAACTTCTTCTCCGACCCGTTTGCGTCGTTCTTCGGAACGCGCGACCTTGCCGAATTCAAAACCGACGTCGTAGATGAAGGCGACCACTTCCTTCTCGAAGCGGATCTCCCGGGCTTTGACAAAAAAGATATAAAACTCGACCTCGAAGACGACGTTCTCACCGTTAAAGCCGAACGTCATTCGACTGCCGAACAGAAAAACGACAAAAACAAAGTGGTTCGTACCGAGCGTTCGTACGGTATGTACGAAAGAAGCTTTGATGTTTCCGGCGTCGATACCGATAAAATCAAAGCGGCTTACGAAAACGGCGTGCTTAAACTTACTCTCCCCAAAAAGGAAGTCAAGGAAAACGCAAAACACCATCTCGAAATCGAATAACTTTGAAAGCGGCTATGCTTTAATCGCCGCCCGACAAATAATCGAATAGAAAAACGAACCTCGATAGTCTCGGGGTTCGTTTTGTTTTAAAGTTTAATGTCGGCAAACGGAAATCAAGCCGCAGTTTTATTGTTCGATTTTTTCTTCCTTTTTCGCAGGGCAAACCGACTTTTGGTCGTAATCGTCGAGGAAGCTGTGCTTTACTCCGCCCGACTTATAGGCGATTATGGTTTCGAGATTGACGTTTTCCACCGAGCGGAAAATGCATTTTTCGACATCGGGGTGCGTTTTTTTGAGCATTCTTATTAGTTCTTTGGATTCCTGACGCTTGGAATGATTCTGTCCGTCGTTGCAGGTGGTACAGGTATCGGTAAATTTACATGCGCACTGAATGAAGTGTAAGTCATTGTAGTCGCGCCACGCCTTTATGTCGTCCTCGCGGATAAGATACATGGGACGAATAAGTTCCATTCCCTCGAAGTTGGTACTGTGAAGTTTGGGCATCATGGTCTGAATCTGCGCGCCGTACAGCATTCCCATCAGAATGGTTTCGATAACGTCGTCGTAGTGATGTCCGAGCGCGATTTTATTGCAACCTAATTGCCGGGCGAAGTTGTACAGATATCCTCTTCTCATGCGCGCGCAAAGATAGCACGGCGATTTTTCGATGTTGTACACCGACTCGAAAATATTAGATTCGAAAATATGTACGGGAACGTTTAATCTTCTTGCGTTTTCCTCGATAATGCGGCGATTTTCCTCGTTGTAACCGGGATCCATCACAAGAAATTCCAGCCCGAAATCGAACTCGCTGTAACGGTGAAGTTCCTGGAACAGCTTTGCCATGAGCATGGAGTCTTTTCCGCCCGAAATACACACGGCAACCTTGTCGCCTTCCTTAATAAGCTCGTACTGTTTTATGGCTTTTATAAAGCGGCTCATAAGACAGGTGCGAAACTTGGTGCGGATGCTTTTCTCCACTTTTTCGCAATAGTCCTCGTCCACTTTTTTCTTCATTTCGGCACGCAACCACTCGACATAGCCGCCGGCAAGCGAACAGGCGTCTATTCCCTTTTCGCAAAGTGCTTCGGCAACGTCCACGCTGAACACGCCGTGAGCGCAATAAATAACCGCTTTTTTATCGAATGCAGGCGGGTTTTTTATAAGTTCGTCCGCATTTACCGCAATCGAGCCCGGAATGAAACCGTAAGCGCGGTCGGATGAGGAGCGCATATCCAATAGAACGTATTGGCTTTTATCCAGCGAATTGAGTTGTTCGAGAGTAATTTCCATACTTTTTCCTTTCTGCGCGGATAAATAAAGCGCGCAAGCGGATTTATTATATCACACTTGCGCACAAAAAAGCAACAAAATTACGTAATTATCGCTTTCTTTTCCGCTTTTCGCCTTATCCTCGCGTTATTACCACCTTCTTTATTTGCGAAGCATCTATTCCCACACCGCGTTTTGCGGCGCAAGCAAGCGCGTTTTTCTTTTTAATCGACACGCATCCTCTTCCGCCGAGAGATAACTGCGTATACTCTCCGTCATACCCGTACCGTCTTACGGTTGCTCCGTCGGGTATAAAACGATTGTCCGTGACAAGCGCGAACAGCGCGTATTTTTTGTTAATGCACCGCAAAAATCGGTTCATTTTCAATGCATTTTCGGCAGTATAGTCGGTCCCGTCGAAATTGACGGCTACTTGTTTGGTTTTTTCGGTGATAAGCGTGAAAAGCTGCACGGCGCGATACCCGAATGAAGAAAGACTTTTCATCCTGGTTTTACGGAACAGAATAAATCCGCATGTTTTGAAGACAAACAAGCGCAGCGCGGAAAAATCGAAGTCGGCGGGAGAAATAAGCGCGCGATTGCTGCGAAAATATTCTTCCGCCGTCAGATTTTCGCAGGGCGGCGCACAGACTATAAAATAACTTTTATCGTCTTCGGTTATACAGGCAAATACTTCGTCGTTATCCGCATAGACATTTTCTTCCGACACACCTTTACGAAAAAAAGCGCGTTTACCTTCGGGACTGCCAAGGCAGAATACGGTTGAACTTTCTTTAATCATACCGTAATTTTATCCCGAAAACACGCGCTTTATACTTTATACGTTTATTCGACTATTTTTCGCCCGACTTGTCCAGCGGCAATGCAAACCAGAACGTAGTGCCTTCTCCCTCGTGCGAAATTATACCGTACTCGGCGTTAAAGCCTATAAGCACGTTTTTGACAATCGAAAGACCTATTCCGCTGCCCACTACATTGCGATTCTGCCGGTTGGAGCGATAGTACCGCTCCCATACTTTGTCTATTTCGTCTAAGGGAATGCCCTTTCCGTGATCGGAAATTTCGACTTTGGCTTTTCCGTTGTCACCGAACACGCGCACTACGACCTTCCTGTCGTCGCCCACGTAGTTTATTGCGTTTCCGACAAGATTATATACTACTTGCGTAAGGCGTTTACGGTCGCATATAACCAAAAGCCCCTGCTCTATATCGGTTTCAAACACATAACCGTCGCGAACTCGCAATACGTCAAATTGAGATACAACTTCACGCGCAATCGCCCCGACATCGACTATTTCGTTCTTCATTTCGACAACGCCCGCTTGCAATTTAGATAAGTCGAGAATGTCTTCGACAAGCAAAGTCAATCTGTCCGCTTCGTTGATTATGGTTTGCGTGTTGCGATTGCGTTTTTCTTTTTTATCGCCGGAAATATCGCGTATCATTTCCGCGTTGGCTTTAATAAGCGTCAGCGGCGTTCTTATATCATGCGATACGTTAGTAAGAAAATCTCGCCTGAAATTTTCGGCTTTCACCATTTCGGACGTGGCATAGTTCAGCAAGATCGTCGAATTCGTTATAGCCGTTCCCTTTGTATTCGAGCGACAAATCTCCGTCGCCTATGCGTCTTGCCGTTGCCGTAAACTGCTTTATCGGGCGCGCGAACTGCCATGCTATCAAAAGCGATATAAGCAACGAAAAAGCTATGCATATTATCGTTACGATAAGCATCTGATTGGTAAGCACCCTTACCGTAAAACCGTATTCGTTTACCGATGTGGAAACGTACAGATACACCGGGCTACCGTCGTTTCCTATCATTTTACTGCCGTAAATTACCGTTTTTACCGAACCGTTTTCACGATTGGCAACAAACGAACCCGATTTTTCTATTTCGTTCATGCGAACGAGAAAATCCGTTCCCACGACCGCCATAGCACGAATAGTGTTTGTGGTGGGCGTATTTATTTCGGTAGGATCGGCGTAAAAAGAAAACTGAGCTTCGGAAACATTAAGCGTGTTTGCCCCCTCCCGGAACGAAAAAACGACAACCGTCATGCCGTAATCGCGTGCGCAGTCGTTTGCCGCCGAACGAAACGAATCCGCCATGGCGTTGTAGTTGTTGTTTTTAAGCTTCTGTTCTAAAACGCGGCTCTGTTCGGTAAGTCGTCCGACGTACATTTTGATGTAGTTAGTGGAAAAAATGACAAACTCGCCCGTCCAGAAAAAAGCTACCACGCAAAGTGCCAGCACTAAAAAAGCCAACCAGGCGCGGAACATTACGCTTCCGAGCACCGACTTGGCTTTCTTTTTTTCTTTATTTTCTTTTTCGGCGGATGCAGCCAAAAGTTTTCTCCTTAAAGTTCTATTTTATACCCGAGTCCGCGCAACGTTACGATCTTATCGCGATATTTTCCAAGCGACGAACGCAACATTTTTATGTGCGTGTCCACCGTACGGTCGTCGCCGTAAAAATCGTAGCCCCATACATTGCTAAGCAGTTTTTCACGGGAAATGGCTATGCCGTTATTTTCTACAAGATAGAACAACAGCTCGTATTCCTTGGGCGTCATTTCCACTTTTTCGCCGTCCACAAACACGTTTCTGCCGGCGATGTCGATTTCCAGTCCGTCGGACTTGATGAGTTCTTTTTTCTTGGGACGAGTGCGTTTCAACACCGCGCTGATACGCGCCATGAGTTCCTTGGGAGAGAAAGGCTTTGTAACGTAATCGTCAACGCCTATTTCAAATCCGAAAAGCTTGTCGTATTCTTCCACTCTTGCCGACAAAATAATAACGGGAACGTCGCTGAATTTGCGAATTTCCTTAACCGCGGAATATCCGTCCAGCTTGGGCATCATGACGTCCATAATTATAAGGTCGTAATTTTCCTCTCTCGCCATGCGCACGGCTTTCATTCCGTCGTCGGTTTCGTCGGTTTCATACCCTTCGAATTCGGCATATTCGCGAATAATTTCGCGTATATTCTGTTCATCGTCAACTATAAGCATTTTTGCCATAATTATTGCCCTCCGTTCTTTTTTTTCATTATATAGCCGTACTGTTTAACGCAAATAGCCGTACGGTGATAATTGCGTGAAAACGCCACAAAAACAGCCTTAACGTTTATATTTTAGCTTATTTTTTCGATTTTGTCAATATATTACAGCCACGCGATTGTTTTTTCGTCAAATATGTGCTATAATTTCGTTCGTAAACGCCGCAAAAAAGACGTTTATCACCGATAAAATCAATTAACGGAGTAATTATGACCGAACAAGAAGTTATGCAGGGGCTTAGTTATCTTACCCTTATGAGTTATAACCGCATTGACAAAAGCGAACTGACCGAAGAACAAAAGCGGGATTTGCTGTACTCTATGTATTGCTTCCGCTGCGTATTCGACGACGAAGAATTGAAGCGTGCGTCGCACATACTTGTAAAATACGGCGTATCGTTTGTCTTTAAAGACAAGCCCGAAGGCGACGGCGTTATCGACATTACCGACGGCGACAAAAAAGCGTACAAGTTCGACGTTTATTCGCCGGCGTTTGCGATAGCCGTAAAAAAAGGCATGATAGACGAAAAATTTGCATCTCTTCCTCAAAAACTGACGCTTTTCGAATTGCCGGACAAAATCGTATCGCTTCCCGGAGCCGACGACGAGCTTAAAGCAATGTGGTACATCTACTTCCCGTACGTAATACTGATAGGCGCGCCCGTAGAGTATGATTTGTACGAGCATCTTAAAGAAAAACTGTTCAACCCCGGAGTTTTTTCCAAAGTTCTCGAAAGCAGATATTCCGAAAATATGTTTGTCACGCGAGAGGAAATGGCGGACGAACATCCGCTTATTGCCGACTGGTACGGAGCGTTTATCGACTGGAAAAACGAAAAGACCGAAAAGGGCGTAAGCCGCGCAACCGCGTTTATTCAGAAAAAGCTGGCTCTCGGCGACTACGACTACGTAATGCGCGAGAGCGAACGCATGCTGGACTGTTTTCCCGACGACGAAGAATTGCTTCTTTTAAACGTGGCAGGCAGAATGTCGGCTTGCGCTTCGGTCGATTTTGAAAAACGAGTTAAAATGCTCTCGGAAAACTTTCGTATAATCAACGACGCCATTCTGGGCGGAAATCTCAAAAAATACAACTATTTTCTCTACTACCGCGGACTGACGCGGCTTGGAATGAAAGATATGGCAAATGCCCGCGCCGACTTTGAAAGTTGTCTTAAAATCGATCCGAAATTCGAGCCGGCGATAATGATGCTCAAAGGCATGGACAACGCGGAAGAAAAACTCGACGAATGCCTCGGCACGTGTTCGGCTTGCCAAAAAGATTGCGACAAAAGAGAAAACTGATTTTTTTCTTTTTCGATATTTTTCGACCTTGCGTTATTTTTTCGGCAAGGTCTTTTTTTTCGATTTTATCCGATTGATACAAATATGCAATTGTTAACCGTTTAAGCAAAAAATAGTTGACATTCAAAAAAATAAAGCGTATGGAAACAATGAATACTTTTTGACATGAACAGAAAAAGCATAACTAAAGATTTGGTGTACATTGCGATATTTGTCGCACTCATGGTTGTTTTCACGTTATACGTATCCATTCCGTTTTATCCGGTGCCGCTCACTTTTCAGACTGTGATATGCGTGCTTGCGGGGTTGTTGCTCGGAGCCGTAAGAGGCTCGATTGCGATGCTTGTGTATGTATTTATGGGATTTGTGCTGTCGCTGCCCGTATTTGCAGGAGGAAAAGGCGGCTTTTCAATGGTATTTTCGCCCACATTCGGCTACATAATCGGCTTCCCGGTGGCATCGTTCGTTGCCGGCATAATCAGAGGCAAAAGCGAAAATGCAAAGCTGCCCAGATATCTGATTGCCGCTTTGGCGGCGTGCCTTGCCTGCTACGTCGTGGGTATTCCGTATTTTCTTCTCATCTGGCGATACTATCTGGGAAATCTTAACGTCTGGCATGCGGCAGTAACTTATAATTTGCTATATATCCCGAAAGACGCGGTTTTGTGCTTTGCCGCGGCAATTATTGCCTTCAAAGTCGCTCCGTTCCTCTTCAAATCGAAAAACGATAAAGACACGAAAAACGCGGCAAATGCCGATAATCCGGAAAACAATCCGGCAGCAGACGACAAAAACGCCAAACAATCATAACAAAACGAGAAAAACAGCAAAATCAAAAAAACGAATATAAATAAAGAAACGGCTTTACGGGGAAATAAAGTCGTTTCTTTACGTAAAAATATAAAGGAGGAGAATCAGTCTATGAGAGACTGAGAGACTTTTCCGAGCTTCGCCTAAAAAATGAACCTAACGGCTAAGCTCGTCAACCAAAAAAATCGGGTCTTGTTTCTTTCATTTCCTATGAAAGCTCCTTCGCCTTCTCTTTTTGATCTTCTCCATATTGTACAACCTCAATGTGAAAGCGGCGTGTCGCTTTGACTAAAAATATCTTGTTTTTTCTTTAACAACCGGTTAAAATAACGTGAGATAATACCCCTTTAATCTTGCCCGACGACGGAAACGTTGCGATAGAATATTATATGCTTATGGAAAATGTTTTTTATGCAGATATTATTACGTAAAATTGCGCATAAATAAAAATTTATCCATAATAATGTATAAAATAATTGACAATAAGAAATATTTGTGATATTATATTATCGAAGTTTGTCCGCGAATTGTTATTCGTCAGGCTTAAATTTCAGGGTTTAAAAGGGAAAAACGCTTTATTCTCGGTAAAGCGTTTTTTCTTTTTTTAATGTGTTTTCATTTTATCTGAAATCGTTTTATATGCTTTTTACGGTAAACACCCCTGCCGAATACTCGTATTCGATTCCGTCGAAGAAATATTTGTTACCGGAAAATTCGTTACCCGCGTCGGCTTCCGCTCCTATCGAGCTGTCCGGACGGGTGGTTGCCCAGTGCATGGTTGCGGCTTCGTTTGAAGTAAACTGCCGATTGCAACGAAAAGTACAATTGTTTACTTTATTGTTCATAATTTCCGCTTTCCACGCAATCCCGGTCGGCTCCGAGTTTATAACGGCATTTTCCTGAACTCTTGCAACAAGACCGGTAACCCTGGGACTTTCGATTTCCAAGTTTTCCACGGTGCAGTTGCGAACGACGAGATAAGCAACGCCGTTGTCACCCGTTTTGTCGTGCGCATAACCGACAAGAGCGGCAGCTCCTCTTCTCGAATACGGCGCCTGAATTTTGCAGTCTTTTACGGTTACGTTTTCAAACGTGCCGGTGCCTTCGAGGTAACCTATCGCCACCGCGCAGTAAGCATCTCTGGCATTTTGCATCTCGACGCCTGAAAAAGTAATGTTCTTAAACGTAATACCGTACGAACCGCCCACAAATCCCATACATCTGACGGATGCGCCGTCGGTGGTGGCGCACGAACTCTCCGTCATGATTTTAAAGTTATTAATCGTATGGTTGTTTCCGTTTATAGTGCTGTTTGTCATCGCATAGCCGTATAAAGGCGTCCACTCCGATCCGCCCAGATCGACATCGCTTAACAAATTAACCGTATAGTTTTTTACTGCGATTTCGCGAGCGTTGATTTTTTCGGCAAAAGCAAGCAAACCTTCTTTGCAATAAATATTTATAGTTCTGTTTTTCGTGTCTACGGTGTAATCGGCAACTGTGATTTTCACTTCGACTTTCTCTTCTTCTACCGTTACGGTAATAGTCGCTTCGCCCGCGGCAACACCGGTAACCACGCCGTTTTCGTCAACCTTGGCAATAGCTTCCGGATCGGACTTGTACATTATCTTCTCTTTTGTGTTTTTCGCAGTAGCCTTGATTGCAAAAGTCTTGCCGATGCCTATAGTTGCGCTTGTTTCTTCCACTTCCAGCGTGACTTTTGTCGGCGTATCGGGAGTATCGGGCGTATTCGGCTTGTTATCGCACGCCGAAAATCCTATTGCAACGGCGCAGAGTATTATCCCCGCGGCAAAGCACGCTATCGCTTTCAACCATTTTTTCTTTCTCATTTTTAACACCCCTCTATTGATTTTTACGGTAATACCGTTTGATATAAATATTATAGCATATGTTTTTGCATTTGTCAACAGACGATTTCCGGGATATTTTCCGTATTTTTTAAATATCAGAGCGTTACAACGCAAAACTTAAAAGTACTGTTATTATTGCTCGGTCAGATAAGCAAACAGTGCTTTGCACCCGGCAAAAATATCGTCGTAAGTTTTGTCAAATCTGCCGTAATACCACGGGTCGGCAACGTCGCGATCGGAGCCTGTAAAACAGAGCAGTTTTTTAACTTTCCCTTTATTGTCGCCGCCGAAAATACTAAGCGTATTGCGGATATTGTTTTCGTCCATACAAACGAACAAATCGTATTTTTCGTAATCGGACGGTAAAAGTCGGACGGCGAATTTGCCGTCGCACGATATTCCGTGCTTTTCAAGCTCCGCTTTTGCGGGCGGATAAACGGGATTGCCCGTTTCCTCGTCGCTCGTAGCGCAGGAGCGCACGGTAAAACAGTTTTCTTTACCGCTGTTTTTAACTATGTCCTTAAATACGAATTCCGCCATAGGGCTGCGGCAAATATTGCCGTGGCAAACAAACATTATTTTGTAATTTTTATCGTCATTCATAAAACGACTCTCCGCATATCGAAAAAAAGTCGCAAAAACACTTTGTTTTCCGCGGCTTTTTCACTGTTTTTACATTTAAATATTTTCGGCTTCCGCTTCCAGTCTTGCAGTCTGATCGGCAAGGCGCAACGCTTCGAGCATTTCGTCGATGTCGCCGTTCATGAAGTTCTCCAGCGAGTACAGCGTGAGATTTATGCGGTGATCGGTAACTCTGCCCTGCGGAAAATTGTACGTACGTATTCGCTCGCTGCGGTCGCCCGTACCCACCTGACTGCGGCGATTTTCGGAATACTGCGCATTTGCCTCTTCCTGCATTTGATCGTATAGTTTTGTTTTAAGCACGCGCATGGCTTTTTCGCGGTTTTTGATCTGCGAACGCTCGTCCTGGCACTGAACGATAATGCCCGTGGGAATATGCGTGATACGTATCGCCGATTCGGTTTTATTGACGTGCTGCCCGCCGGCGCCGCTACTTCTGTACGTGTCGATTTTAAGGTCTTTTTCGTTGATATCCACCACTACGTCCTCGGCTTCGGGGAGAACGGCAACAGTAACGGTGGACGTGTGAATTCTGCCCTGCGACTCGGTGTCCGGCACACGCTGCACGCGATGAACGCCGCTTTCGTATTTGAGTTTTGCGAAAACTCCGTCGCCGGAAACGTTGAACGAGCCTTCTTTTAATCCGCCAAGCTCGGTTGCGTTTATATCGATATCCTCGACGTGCCAACGCTGTTTTTCGGCGTACATTTTGTACATACGCATTATTTCCATTGCGAAAAGCGCGGCTTCCTCTCCGCCGGCTCCGCCGCGTATTTCGATTATTACGTTTTTGTCGTCGTCGGGGTCTTTGGGAAGCAGCAGAATTTTAAGCTGTTCTTCGGCTTCCTGCAATTTCTGCTTGTTTTCTTCTGTTTCGAGCTTGGCAAGTTCGATTAGCTCCGGATCGTCGCCCGCCTCTATAATCTCTCTTGCTCCCTCTATATCAGAGAGAATTTTGCGGTATTCGTCGTACTTTTCGACTATCGGCTGCAACGACGAATGTTCCTTACACAATTTCGTCCACGTTTTCGTATCGGCGATAACGGCGGGATCGGATATCTCGCCCGTCAATTGCTCGAATTTGGTTTTTATATTGTCAAGTTTGGTAGTATTCATAATTCACCTTTTCAGTTTTTCTTGCGGGCAATAATTATTCGGTCGTTGCCTTCGAGGTCTTTTATAACTTGCACATCCATGAAGTTTACGGACAAAAGCGCAGATACTTCCGACGCCTGGTCAAAGCCTATTTCAAGCAGAAGAACGCCGTTTTCGGCAAGAAACTCCGGCGATTTTTCGGCAATTTCGCGGTAGAATTTAAGTCCGTCCTCGCCTCCGTCAAGCGCCGTGAGAGGCTCGCGCTGCACTTCCTTCTGAAGCGAATCGAGGTCTCCCGAGCGGATATACGGCGGATTGGATATTATGACGTCGAATATGCGTGCGAACAATTTGCCGAACATATCCGACTGCACGCACTCGACGTTTAAGCCCTGGCAGTTTTCTCTTGCGACGGCAAGTGCCTTTTCGCTTACGTCGCTTGCGGTGACGCAAGCGTTGGTTTTGCTTGCGACGACAGCCGCTATACAGCCGCTGCCCGTGCATAAATCCAGCACGCGTGCATTGCTATTCCCTATGATTTTAATTGCCTGCTCGCACAAAAGCTCGGTTTCGGGGCGCGGAATAAGCACGTTTGGGTTTACCTTTATTTTAATTCCGTAAAAATCGTTCTCGCCTAAAATGTAATCGAGTGGCGTTCCTTCAAGGCGTTTGTCCGCGGCGTCGCAGATATTGAGATAGGTAGACTTATCGATTTTTTTGAAGCTCGACTGCAACTCGCTACGCTTTATGCTT
>USKH01000005.1 GCA_900555125.1 uncultured Clostridium sp. | reverse complement strand
AAGCAGCTTCCCACGGAGCTTAGCGATCTCGGCATCGACCTTACCAAAAAAGCTCGCGAAAACAAACTTGATCCCATCATCGGCAGAAAAGAGGAAATAGAGCGTATCATTCAGATTCTCTGCCGTAAAACCAAAAACAACCCTGTGCTTATAGGCGAGCCGGGCGTAGGTAAAAGTGCGGTTGTAGAAGGACTTGCCCGCGCGATAGTCGAAGGCAACGTGCCCGAACTTCTTAAAAACAAAATGGTGTTCGCGCTCGATATAGGTTCGCTGGTCGCAGGTACCAAGTACCGCGGCGCACTGGAAGAAAAACTCAAAGGCGCGATAGACCTCATCCGTAAGCAGGGCAACATAATCGTGTTTATCGACGAGTTGCACACGCTTGCGCAGGCAGGCAGCAAAGAGGGCGAAGTTTCGCCTGCGGATATCTTAAAGCCTTATCTCGCACGCGGTGAACTGCAAACCATCGGCGCCACCACCACCGAAGAATATCGTAAATTCATCGAAAAGGACAAGGCTCTCGAACGTCGTTTCCAGCCCATCATAGTCGCGCCCCCGTCGGTTGACGACACCATCGAAATTCTCAAAGGACTTAAAGAGAATTACGAGGCGTTCCACAAAGTCAAGATAAGCGACGACGCCATAGTTGCGGCTGCCAAACTGTCCGACAGATATATTACCGACAGATTCCTGCCCGATAAAGCCATCGACCTTATCGACGAGGCTATGAGCCGCGTTAAAGTTTCGTCCACAACCGTGCCCGAAAGCTTCAAACAGCAGCAGGAAAAACTTGAAAATATCAAGGCGTGCCTCGAAGAAGCGGTAAAGGCTCAGGATTTTGAAAAAGCAGGTCAACTCAAACGCGAGCGCGACGAGCTTACTTCGCGCATGTCCGACGAAAAAGTCAATTGGGCAAAAGCAAACGAACAGCAGGTTCGTTCGATAACTGCCGACGATATTGCCGAAATCGTGTCCAAATGGACTAAAATTCCGGTAAACAAACTCAACGAAAGCGAGTCCGACAGACTTATGAAGCTGGAAGAAATTCTTCACAAGCGCGTAATCGGTCAGGACGAAGCTATAAAGAGCGTTGCCCGCGCGATAAGAAGAGCAAGAGCCGGACTTAAAGATCCGTCCCGCCCGATAGGCTCGTTCCTGTTCCTCGGACCTACCGGCGTAGGTAAAACCGAGCTTACCAAAGCGCTCAGCGAAGCCATGTTCGACGACGAGAACGCCATCATAAGACTGGATATGTCCGAGTATATGGAATCGCACTCGGTGTCCAAACTCATCGGCGCACCGCCCGGATACGTGGGATTCGACGACGGCGGACAGCTTACCGAACAAGTTCGTCGTAAACCTTATTCGGTAGTGTTGTTCGACGAAATCGAAAAGGCTCATCCCGACGTTTACAACATTATGTTGCAGATTCTCGACGACGGCAGACTTACCGACGGTCAGGGCAGAACGGTGGACTTCAAAAACACCATCATCATCATGACCAGTAACGTGGGCGTTGCCGAACTTAAAAACAATCGTCAGGCGCTCGGATTCTCGGAGGGCAACCCCGCCGAAATCAACAAGTCCACCGACGAAGTGCTCGGAGCGGCATTAAAGCGCCACTTCAAGCCCGAATTCCTCAACAGAATAGACGTCATTTGCTTCTTCCATTCGCTCACTGCGGACGAAATCAAGCAGATTGCCGGCATTCTCATCAGAAAGTTCGAGAAAACGCTTAAAGAACGCAACATCACGCTTCAGATTTCCGACGCCGCAATGGACTACATCGTCAAACAGGGTTACGATATAGAGTACGGCGCACGTCCCTTGAGAAGAGTTATCGAGCAGAAACTCGAAGACAACATCGCCGAGGGCATTATCGACCGCAGCATAACCGATAACAGCACCGTTTCCGTAGACTTCGACGGCGAAGGCATCACAATCAACGGTAAACGCGGTCTGTAATATAGCCGCCGAGGGTAAGCGCGGCTATGTCGAATATAACCGTAGCAAAGCCGTTGCGGCAATGAAAATGTCGGTGGATATCGGCGAAAATATCGCCCGCAGCCTGTCTTCTGCTACGGCATAAAAAACGACAAATCTTTTAATATTCTCCTTGCACGAAGGACGGGATAGCAAAAAACGCTTCCCGCCCTTTGTTTTTATCTTTTTAGCATCAGAGTGGCGCAAAATCGCTGCGGCGAGGACGAGTGCGCAAATTTTACGCATTTTTTTCCTTAAATCGGTATTGACAAAGACCTACCGATGTGGTATAATAAATTCAGGCGGAAGGAGCTTTACTTCCGTCCTGAACAAAAATCCAAAATCTATATCAGGGGGTTACTTCTATGAAAATCGATTTTTTGTGCAGAAACTATGAAGCAAGCGACAAACTGAAAGACGTCATCACCAAAAAGGTGGACAGGCTGGACAAGTTTTTCGAGGACGACACGAAAGTCAAGATCGTCCTTAAAGAGGCAAACAACGTTCAGACCATGGAACTTACCATCGCGGTAAGCGGTGGCGTTCTCCGCGCGGAAGTAAGCGGCAAAAACATGTACGAACTCATCGATCAGGCTCTTCCCAAACTTGAAAAACAGATTATCAAGCATCACGCCAAGATGAAAGATAAGAAGTTTAAGGTTAAGGACTTTGTCGGTGAAACCGAAAAGACGGTCGAGCCCGAAAAACAGGTTGTGAGAAGCAAAGCGTTCGAGCTTACTCCCATGACCGTGGAAGACGCAATAGAAGAGATGGAACTCGTAGGTCACGAGTTTTACGTATTCCTCAACCGCGCAACCGGAAACGTCAGCGTGCTTTACACGCGTCGCGACGGCAACTACGGCTTGATCGAAGGAATAAGATAAGCAAATAACAGCCGAAAAGCGAGGAGTCGACTGCCAAAGTCGGCTCTTCCTTGCGGTTAAAAGATAAAAGGAGTTATCACAATGAATTTAAGACTGGATTACAACAACATGATGACCGAGGCAATCGGCAGCGAAGGACTGGAAGAGGGCGTGTTTGAAAAAAACTCCGCGCTCATCGGAAAGGCTTATAAAAACGTCATGGACAATCGCGGCAAGGGCTGGCAGGAATGGTGCGATCTGCCCTTCGTCAAGGACGATTATCTGGACGAAATGATTTCCTATTGCAACGGCATCCGCGAAAAAGCCGAATCTTTCGTCGTATTCGGTATCGGCGGCAGCGCGCTCGGTCCGATAGCCGTTTTGCAGGCACTTATGCACCTTCATCACAACGAACTGCCCGCTGCAAAGAGAAAGGCACCCAAATTCTACGTGGAAGACAACGTCGACCCCGAGAGAATGGCGGCACTTCTGGACGTAATCGACATCAAAACCACCTATTTCAACGTCATCACCAAGAGCGGCGAAACCAGCGAAACTTTAAGCCAGTTCCTCATCGTGTACGATCTGCTTAAAAAAGCACTCGGCAAGGAAGAGGCTAAAAAGCATATCGTCGTCACCACTTCGGACGGGAAAGGCACGCTTTTCAATCTTGCTAAAACCGAAGGCTTCAAGCACTATGCGGTGCAGCCCGGCGTAGGCGGAAGATTCTCCGTTCTCTGCCCCGTAGGTCTTGTGCCGTTTGCCGTTATGGGCATCGATATCAAGGCTATGCTTAAGGGCGCAGCCGAAATGAGCAAGGCTTCGGCTGTCGAAGACGTAAGAAAGAACCCCGCTCTTCTCAGCGCGTTCATGCAGTACGAAGAAATGAAACGCGGCAAGAACATCAGCGTTCTGATGCCCTATGCCGACAGTCTTAAATATATGGCGGACTTCTATTGCCAGATCTGGGCGGAATCGCTGGGTAAAGCTGTCGATTACGACGGCAAAACCGTAAACGCAGGTCAGACCCCCGCAAAATCGCTGGGCGTTACCGATCAGCACAGCCAGGTTCAGCTGTACACCGAAGGTCCGTTCGACAAGGTTGTCACCTTCATCGGCGTGGATAAATACCGCGCAACCGAAGTTATCGCCGACGACAAGGACGTTGCCGCTTGCGATTTTCTGAAAGGTCACACCATGAACGAACTTATCAACTGCGAGAGAAAAGCAACCGAGTATGCGCTCCGCAAGGCAAACAGAGCAAACTTCACCATCTATCTGCCCGAAGTCAACGCCGAAACTGTGGGCGAACTTTTGATGTATTTCATGTACGAAACGGCATTTGCAGGCGCAATGCTCAATATCGATACGTTCAATCAGCCCGGCGTAGAAGAAGGCAAAAAAGCTACTTTTGCAATGCTCGGTCGTGCCGGCTACGAAGCAAAGCTTCAGGAAGTCAATGCCGCTAAAAAGTTTGACAAATACACTATTTAAGCGAAAAATCGTAAAACTACTCGCTTAAACGAGGAGAAATCATGAAAAAACTCAGTAAGTATATCAAAAATACGTTGCTGCGCAAGTGCATCGCGGCGTGCATGTACATCGTTATCGGCGTCTTGCTGATTATAGTAAAAGACAAAGCGCCGGCATGGGCGTGCCGTATTCTCGGAGCGGGATTGTGCGTTATAGGAATTTATAATCTTATTTATCACTTCGTGCAAAACGAGATAATAATAGGCTTACCGTGCGACGTCATGATGATAGTTACGGGCGTTTTGCTTGTTTTGCTTGCCGATTTCATTGCCGTTGTAGTGGCGATACTTTTTGGTGTAGTTATGATTTTCAAGTCGATTTTCGGTTTTCAGGGTGCGCTTATCGATAAGAAAGCCAATATTCGCTCGTGGATAGTTGACTTCGTGTATGCGATACTCACGCTTATTATGGGCATTGCGCTCATTGTACCGTCGTTCGGCGGAATGGAAGTGTTTGTTATCGCTCTCGGTATTGTCATGATAGTTGACGGAGTGATTGGCTTGGTAGCGCTCGTTCTGTCGCTTGTTATGGACAGAAGAGGCGTAACCGACGAGGATTGCGTTATCGGTGCCGAAACGCTCGATTCCACCGACGTCGACGACCGGGACAATTAAGCCGTAAAACATTTTAGTATAAAGAAAAACGACGGAGCGTTTACTTACTCCGCCGTTTTTTTTAGAATCGTAATATATTGCGTGCTTAAACCGCAAAAACGGCTTTTAAGCGCGTATTCGGTGTGAAAAATAACAAAAATTTCGATATAAACACGGCAAACGCTTGCATTTTTTCGATTGTCGGGATATTATTTATACGTGGGCGAGTATCGCCCTGTATTTTGACGTGGAAAAGAGGAGGCAAGGCGCGATTTGAGAGATTATTTAAGCGATATTTATCGTATGGAAGACGAGTTTTTTTCACCGTATGCGGCAAAATCCAAAGATACGCGCGGAAGAAAAACTGTTATTGCGCCCAGCCCTATGCGTACCGAATATCAGCGCGACCGCGACCGCATTATTCATTGCAAGGCGTTCCGTCGGCTCAAGCACAAAACGCAGGTTTTTCTCTCTCCCGAAGGTGACCATTACCGCACGAGGCTTACTCACACGCTCGAAGTGGCGCAGATAGCCCGTTCCATTGCGCGCGCGCTTAAACTCAACGAAGATTTAACCGAAGCCATAAGCCTCGGGCACGACCTCGGTCACACACCGTACGGTCACGCCGGCGAGAGGGCACTGAGCGAGTTTACCCATTTCGAGCATAACGAGCAGTCGCTGCGCGTCGTTGATTATCTCGAATATGACGGAAAAGGCATGAATCTGACCTTCGAGGTGCGCGACGGAATACTCAATCACACCAGCCGAGGAAACGCCGCAACGCTTGAAGGACACGTGGTTGCTTGGAGCGACCGCATCGCATACATAAACCACGACATCGACGACGCGATTCGTGCGGGCGTAATCAAAAACGAGGACATACCCAAGCATTTCCGCGACGTTTTCGGAGAATATCACGGCAAACGCATAGACAGTATGATCATGGACGTAATCGAAAACAGTTTCGGACAAAATTACGTCAGCCCGTCGGACAAAATCAAAGAGGATATCGCCGGGCTTCGCGAGTGGATGTTTGAAAACGTCTATCGTTCGCCGCTTGCAAAAAGCGAAGAGCATAAAGCGATAGATATGATAAAATACCTTTACGAGTATTTTTACAACAATTACGAGCTGATTCCCGAGGAAATACGCACAAACCAGGGGACCAAGGAGCAAAAAGTTTGCGACCATATCGCCATGATGAGCGATCAGTTTGCCGTGCGCGTATACGAGGACATTACCATTCCTAAAAGCTGGAGCAAAATTTAAGGAGAACTTTTGGACAGAGACTGGATAGACGAGCTTATATCCAAGCTGAACATAGTAGACGTTGTGTCGAAATATGTTCCGCTTAACAGAAAAGGCAGGACCTATTGGGGGTGCTGTCCCTTTCACCATGAAAAAGATCCGTCTTTCGCAGTCAACGAGGACAAGCAGTTTTATCATTGCTTCGGGTGCAAGGAAAGCGGCAACGTCATCACTTTTATCGAGAAAATAGAAAGCGTCGAGTTCTGGGACGCAGTCAAAATTCTGGCAAAAGAAGTCAATTTCACTCTGCCCGAGCGTGCCTTTACCAAAAAAGAAGACGGTATGGACGCAAAAAAGCGTGATAGGCTGCTTTCTCTTATGCGCGCGGCAGGCAGACATTACTATGAAAATCTTGATAAAAAAGAGGCTGCCCCCGCAGTCGAATACATGAAAATGCGCGGGCTGGACGGCGCGCTCGCCCGCAAATTCGCACTCGGATACAGCCTGGACGGAACGGAAATAATCGACTACCTGAAGTCGCGCGGGTATACTACCGACGAGATTAAAACAGCCGGCATAATAGAAAACGGACCTACGGGTTTGTACGACGTGTTTGCCCGTCGTCTGATTATACCGATAGTAAATCACCTTGGCGAAGTGGTGGCTTTCGGCGGACGACTATTAAATCCGTCCACACATATAGCGGTAAAGTACCGCAATTCGTCCAATACGCCCATATTCGACAAATCGCGCACCCTTTTTGCGCTTAACCTGGTTAAAAGAAAAAAACAAAAGGAAAAAATAAACTACGTCATAATAGCGGAAGGCTATATGGACGTCATGATGTTGCACAAAGCGGGTTTCGACACGGCTATCGCAAGCATGGGAACGTCGCTTACTTTCAAACAGGCAAAACTTATTAAAAACTACGCCAAAAACGTGTATATAAGTTATGACGGAGATTCTGCCGGACAGGCTGCAACGCTTCGCGGGCTGGATATACTCAAAGACGCCGGCTTAAACGTCAAAGTGGTTGTTCTTCCCGACGGGCTGGACCCCGACGACCTTATAAAACAGCGTGGCAGAGAAGCGTACCAAAAACTTCTGGACGAGGCGCTTACTCTCACCGAATACAAGCTGGAAAACGCCGCTAAAAAGTTTGATTTGTCCACGCCGGACGGCAAGTCGGGCTATGCGATAGAAGCGTTGAAAATAATCGGCGAGCTCGACAATCCCGTCGAACAGGAAGAATACGTTCGCGTGGTAATCAAAAACACCGGCTACCGGAAGGAAACGCTTTTAAAACAGCTGGGGCTTACCGAGCAGAAAAAAGACGAACAGGAAGAAGAAAAGCGCAAAAAAGAAATCGAAGAACAAAAAGCCGAAAAAGAAAGTTCCGACAAGCGCGCTTTGTTTGTGGTTGCAAGCCTTATTCACAATCGCAATTATGCGGATTTCAATGCGGACATATATCCGTATCTCAAAGAAGAATATCTGAAAAAAGCGTACGAATATGCAATAAATTGCAAAAAGACGGGCGAAAAATGCAATCCGTCGGCAATGTTCAGTATTCTTGACGAAAAAGACGCCTTTGCCGTTGCGGGATACGAATTTCTGGACGGCGACAACGCCGCTAAATTCGCAACGTGCGTGGTCGGAATAAAATCCGACTACTTAAACGCCGAAAAACAGCGGCTTGCCAAGCAATACGCCGAAAGCAAAGATATAGAATGCCTGAAAAAAATAATGAAAATATACGAAAAATTAAGAGAAATTAAAAACGGGGGTGGCTGATATGAGTATCGAAAACAACGAACTTATTATGTCGGCTTTGGACAAAATAGTAAAAATCGGCAAAAAGAAAGGAGTGCTTACCGTCGACGAAGTGACAAGGGCTCTTGTAGTCGACGCCGACGCGTCCCGTACGGACGTGGAGGAAGCTTTTGAGTATCTGGAAAAGCAGCATGTGCTTGTCGTGGAAAGCCAGCCGGAAGAGAATACCGCCAAAGATATTCCAACCGATGACGCCGTACGCATTTTTCTTAACGCGATAGGCAAATACCCGTTGCTTACCGCCGAAGAGGAACGCGAGCTTAGTAAGCGGATAAAAGAAGGCGACGACGAAGCTTTCGATAAGTTGGTTATGTCCAATCTTCGGCTTGTCGTCTCGGTTGCCAAAAAGTACATAGGAAAAGGACTCGATCTCGACGACCTTATTCAGAACGGCTGTCTGGGCGTTATGACTGCCGCAAGAAAATTCGATTACGAAAAGGGCTATCGTTTTTCGACATATGCCACCTGGTGGATTCGCCAGACCGTAACGCGCGCAATAAGCGATACGGCAAGAACTATACACCTTCCCAATTATGTCAAGGATTGCATAGATAAAATGAACAATATTTCGCGTGCGTACGAACAGGAATTCGGAGTGCAGCCGACGCCGGACTACATTGCGGAAAAACTGGGCGAACCGCTTGAAAAAGTGTTGTTCTATCGCCAGGTTCAGCAGCGTAATCTGTCGTTGTACGACGCCGTCGGCGACGACGGAGATACCGTCATTCTGGATATGATAGAAGACACCGCCGGCAAAACGCCGGAGAGCGAAGCAATGCGCTCCGCCGATCGCGAAGTGCTGATGCGTGCTTTGTCCACGCTCGAAGCACGCGAACAGATAATAATACGCTGTCGTTACGGGTTTGACGACGGCAAACCGAAAACGCTTAAAGAAGTGGGCGAATTGTTCGGCATTACGCGCGAACGCGTTCGTCAGATAGAAATAAAAGCTCTCAGAAAATTACGTATGCCGGGGCGCAGTAAGGAAATCCGACAAATCGTGAAAAATTAGCTACTCAGTTACCGGAGGAATTATGGATAACGTTACAAATCAACACTTGGACGAGATAGTATTGTCGCTCGAAAAAGCGGCGGGAGACAGAAAATCGATTACGTACGACGACGTGAACAACGCGTTGTCCGTGTCGAGAGTAACTCCCGACGACATTGAGTATATCTTTGCGGCGTTGAAACAAAAAGGCATCGAAGTGTCGAAAAAAGAGGAAGAAAAAGATTCGCCCGAGCTCGGCGAAAAAATTATGAACGAAGTAAGAAAGCTTGTCGCCATCGGCAAACAGAAGGGACGTCTTACCTATGACGAGGTGGGCGAACGTCTTGCCGTCGAATGCGAAGCCAGCGCAGAACAAATGGAAGAAGTTTTCAGAATTCTGGCTGCAAACGGCATAGTAATTTATAACAATATGCCCGAGCTTTTAAAAGACGACCTCGATAAAATCATGAACGAGGTGTCTGTCGACGATCCGGTTAAGGTTTATCTCAAAGACATAGGTAAAGTGCCTCTTCTTACAATGGAAGAAGAAACCGAATTGGCAAAGAGAATGAAGGACGGCGACGAAGAAGCAAAGAAAAGATTAAGCGAAGCCAACCTTCGTCTTGTCGTTTCAATAGCAAAACGTTACGTAGGACGCGGTATGTTGTTTCTCGACCTCATTCAGGAAGGCAATATGGGACTTATGAAAGCGGTGGAAAAATTCGACTGCACCAAAGGATTTCGTTTTTCGACGTACGCAACCTGGTGGATTCGTCAGGCGATTACTCGCGCGATAGCCGATCAGGCGCGTACCATACGAATCCCCGTTCATATGGTGGAAACCATAAACAAGCTTATACGTGCAAATCGTACGCTTGTTCAGCAGCTGGGAAGAGAGCCTACCGTTGCCGAACTGAGTAAAGAACTGGATATGCCCGAGGATAAAGTGCGCGAAATTCAGCGTATAGCAATGGACCCGGTAAGCCTCGAAACGCCTATCGGAGAAGAAGACGACAGTCATCTCGGCGATTTTATCGAGGACGACAAGGCGGCGGCTCCGCAAGACGTCGCTACGTTTACCATTCTCAAAGAACAGCTTATGGCGATACTGGACACGCTCACCGCGCGTGAAGAAATGGTGCTTCGCCTTCGTTACGGACTGGACGACGGACATCCGCGCACTCTCGAAGAAGTGGGCAAGGAATTTCACGTAACGCGTGAACGTATACGCCAGATAGAGGCGAAAGCGCTTCGCAAGCTTCGTCATCCGCAGCGCAGCAAAAAGCTCCGCGACTACATGGATTGATGAAACGGCTGGAAGCAATTGCAAGCAAAATAATTCCGTGCAAAGTGTTTGCCGACATCGGTTGCGACCACGGAATAATAGGTTTGTACGTCGTAAAAAACAATCTTGCCGAAAGAGTATGCGAGTGCGATATAAGCGAGGACAGTCTTAGTAAAGCCCGCACTCTTATAGGTGACGACGCCGAGTATTTTTCGGGAGACGGCTTTGTCCCGCTTACCCGCGCCGGAATAGAAACCGATCAGGCGGTTATTGCCGGAATGGGCGGCGAGCTTATAATCAAAATTTTGGAAAACTGTCCAAATAAGCCGCGACTTATACTGGGCGCACAGAAAAACACCGATAAATTACGAGTTTATCTTATCAAAAACGGCTATCGTATAGAAGAAGACCATGTTGTATTCGATTCGGGTAAATTCTATGACATTATAGTCGCCGAAAAAGGAGAAGGCGAAATGCCGGACGAAATATCCGCTTTTGCCGGAGTATACTACAAGCAAAAAAACGATGATCTGAAAAAGTGGTGCGATTGCACCGAAAAACGTATTTCGCAGTACAAACGTACCGAAAAAAATCAAAAAATTCTCGATATGATTCATGAGGTGAAAAAATGGCAATGGTAAAAGACGTAGCCGTTATGGCAGAAAAACTTTTTCCTGCCGAAAACGTGTGTATGCAGGACTATATCGGCTTGTCGGTAGGCGACGAAAACGCGGATGTGGACAAAGTGCTTGTCTGCCTCGATTGCACCGAAACCGTCATCGACGAAGCGGTCGAAAAAGGAGCGCAAATGATTTTTGCGCATCACCCGCTGATATTCGGAACTATTTCTTCGGTTACAAAAAATACGCCTGTCGGCAGAATTATTCTGTCGGTGGCAAAAAACGGAATAAACGTGTATTCGGCTCACACCAACATGGACTGCTCACGCGGCGGAATTACCGGATTCGTCGCAAATATTATAGGATTGAAAAATGCCGGGCCGCTTATCGAAATAAACAGTGACGCGGCGTTGGGACTTATAGGCAATCTTGAAAAAGCCGTTACCATAGGCGATTATGCCGGTGTCGTGGGCGAAAAACTTTGCGATAGACACGTAAAAGTGTACGGAAAAGATAAGACGGTGCGACGTATTGCGGTCGTAAACGGGGCAGGCGGCGACGAGGAAATAATAAACGCGGCTATCGCAAAAGGCGCGGACGTTTTGGTAACCGGCGAAATAAAGCATCATGTGGCGCTGTATGCGCGCGCTTTCGGCTTGGATATAATAGAGGTAAGCCACTACGCAAGCGAGCATATCTTTATTCCGAGGCTAAGCGAAATTCTGAATGACGAAGCGCAAAAAAACAACTTAAAAATTCAATTCACGGTGGCGGAGAGCGAAAGCAACCCCGCGCTGTAAGGAGTAAAAAATGGATTTGGACAATTTACTTAAGTATCAGGCAATCGACGTCGAACTTAAAAAACTGCAGAGAGAGATGAATTCCAACGAAAACTGCAAAATAGCCGACGAAGCGAAACGCCGTTTCAACGAAATGAGAACGGTGGTCGCCAAAAGCGAAAACGTTGCCACTAAGGTTTACGGCGGTTATGCCGAGTCCGTCCGTCACTACGACGAAACGATTAAAAAAGCCGAGGAGCTTATGGGCAAGCTGGAAGACGATTCGCTTTCGGAAGAAGAAACCGAAAAAATTGCCGAAAACCTGGTTGTCATCAATAAAAAGCTGGGCGAAATTGCCGATTTTATCGAAAATATCAGAAAAAAAGGCGAAAATGCTGTGCGCGATTTTACTGTCGCACAGAAGAGCGGACATAAGTTGAAAGACGAGTACGGCAAAGCGCGCGACGAACTGAAAAAACTCGAAGAACAATATAGACCGAAGATAGACGACCTGCAACAAAAGCTTACCGACGCTCGCGGCAAAGTGGACAAAAAACTGCTTGAAACTTATGACAGAGTATCCAAAGAGGTGGGCTTGCCGGCATTCGTCGAAGTTTACGATCCCGGTTCGGGAGACATGAATTGCGCTTATTGCGGCATGAGCTTATCTCTTAACACAAAAAGCGAGCTTAAAGATAACGGCTATTGCCTGTGCGAAAAGTGTCATCGTATAATATATTCCAAGAAAAGCTAACATTTTTATAAGCAAACGAATATAATATCTTTCGTAAACATCTTGAAATCGGAGGACACAATGAATAAAATAACCAAGGCGGTTATACCTTGTGGCGGAATGGGGACTCGTTTTCTGCCTATAACCAAAACGTTGCCAAAGGAAATGCTGCCGGTAATAGACACGCCCGTTTTGTCATACATAGTGGAAGAAGCGGCAAAAAGCGGAATTACCGATGTGCTTTTAATAATAAACGAAAAGAAAAAAGATATAAAGAAATACTTTACTCCCGACCCCGAACTTGAAGACGCTTTGCTTGCAGCGGGTAAAACTACTTATTTACAAAGACTGAAAAACATATATTCGATGGCAAACATCTCGTTTGTCTATCAGCCGAAGCCTCTCGGCAGCGGCGACGCCGTAATGCGCGCGAAAAGCTTTACGGGCGATCAGCCGTTTTGTTTAAGCTGGGGCGACGACCTTATAGAGGCAAATCCGCCGGTCATGAAACAGCTTATCGGCGCGTTTGAACAAACCGGTTGTCCGATAGTGGGAGTGCAGAAAATGGAAAGCGACGACATAGTGAAATACGGCGTTGCGAAAGTGAGCGAAAGCAGCGGAAAACTGCACAAGCTTGAAGGAATTGTGGAAAAACCGCCTATAAGCGAACTGCCTTCGCGGCTCGCAAGCCTGGGCAGATACGTTTTGACGCCGGAAATTTATACCGCGCTTGAAAACATCACGCCGGGATTGGGCGGAGAGCTGCAATTTACCGACGCACTCAAACTCATGTGCCCCGGCGTTTACGCATACGAATTCGACGGAAAAAGATACGACATGGGAGATAAATTCGGCGCAATGCAGGCGATAACCGAGTCCGCGCTCAAAAACGACGAAATAGGCTGTGCGTACCGAGAATACATAAAAAATCTTGCAAAAACGTTATGAGGACGGACAACGCACTGATAATAGGCGCAAAAACGCCTACCGACGCAAACGGCACAGTAAACAGGGTATGTCCCGGCGGTTATGTTGACGTAATACGCGAGGGCGAATGCCGCGGCGATAAAATTTTCATTTCGTCTCTTTTGAAAGCCGAGGACGATCTGGACGAAATAGTCGATTATTGCGTCGAAAAAAACGCAAAGGTAATAGTTTGTGCCGGGGACGATTTGTACGATTCCGGCGTTCTGGAAGCGCGCGAACATCTTTCGCCCGTAATGTTCCTTCATAAAATTGGTCTGCTTGATCGAAATTGCAGCGTTGTGGGCGGGATATGCCTCGATCGCGACGACGCGGATCTTATGGCTCAGGTCGGCGCGTCGCTTATTGTATGTCCGACGTATTCTTGCGGCACGGGACGAGGAATTCCTGTTATTTCGCCCGCACTCGGGAAAATAAAAATCTCTCTCGGGACATTCGACAACCGTTTCAACAAAAGCGGCAGTATTATAGAGGAGGCTAAAACGCTCTATCTCGGCACCGCTGCGGTAATGCGCCGGCAAAACGCTCTTTCTGTAGGACAACTTGCCGAAATTACAGGTTCGGACGAAGAAAGTCTTTTTTACGCGCTTAATCTGAAATAAAAGAAATCAAATAAACAATCAGGGAAAAAAACGTTTCCGCTTCGGCCTTAATGCCGGGAGAAACATTTTTCTTTTTCCCGAGCCCACCGTATATGAAAAACAAATACATGCTTTTTCATTGTTTTTTCACGCAAAACGCTTTACAAAAAATTAGTTAGGATATATAATAGTTAGGACATTAACTAATTGAGGAGGTAATTCCGTAAAATGCAGATAGGTCTGGAGGTAAAAATACTCGGTTCTTTAATCGACCGGGAAATAAGGGCGAAAGTTGCCGTAGACAATCTGGACAAAATGACCAATATGCACGGTCATATAATCGGATTTTTAAGGTATAATTCGGACAGAGAGATTTTTCAGCGAGATATAGAAAAGCGTTTTATGATAAGCGGCGCGTCCGTAAGCGAAATATTGAAGCTTATGGAAAAAAACGGGCTTATCGAAAGAAAACCGGTCGAACGCGACGGTAGGCTAAAAAAAATAGTTCTCACAGATAAAGCCATTGCCATGCACGACGAAGTGAAGGCGTCTATCGACAGCGTAGAAAGGGAAATCGACGGGCTTATAACCGAAGAAGAACGCGCGGAATTTGACCGCATAGCGATGAAACTGATCGAAAAACTCAAACAACGAAAACAGGAGGAGGCTTTATGATAAAAAAACTACTCGGAAGTTTGCGCGAATACAAAATTTACGCAATACTGACTATGCTTTCAATGGTGTTCGAAGTAGCCATGGAAGTAACCATACCGCTTATAATATTTGAGTTCGGCAAATGCGTTTCGCCGGGAGATGGTGCCGCCCCAGACGTAAACGGTATGATTTTATACGGCTGCATAATGGTAGCGGCGGCAATTCTGTCGCTCGTTGCCGGTATGCTGGGCGGCAAGTTCGGAGCAAAGGCTGCGGCGGGCTTTGCAAAAAATCTCAGATACGATATGTTCGGTGCGGTACAGGGTTATTCGTTTGCCAATATCGACAAATTCAGCTCGTCGTCGCTGGTAACTCGTCTTACGACCGATATCGGCAACGTTCAGATGTCGTTCATGATGATAATACATACCGCCATCCGAGGCCCGCTTATGCTTATATTCGCGATAATCATGAGCTTTTCCATAGATACGCAACTGCCGTGGATATTTTTCGTAACCATGCCGATTTTGCTGTTTGCGATAATAATCATGACAAAACTCGCCATGCCGATATTTAAAAAAGTATTCAAACGTTACGACGCGCTCAACGAATCCATTCAGGAAGATATAAAAGGAATGCGCGTTGTCAAAGCGTATGTGCGCGAGGACTACGAAACTAAAAAATTCACGCGCGTGTCCGACGAACTTAAAGGATATTTTACCAAAGCCGAACGAATACTCGCCATCAACAACCCGGTAATGTCGTTCTGTCTGCAAGGCGCGTTGCTTGCTCTTGCCTACTTCGGCTCGAAGATAATAACCGGCGGCGCGACCAACCTCAACGCAATGGGACTTCAAAGCCTTTTAACCTATTCGATGCAGATTCTTATGTCGCTTATGATGCTGTCTATGGTGTTCGTCATGATAATGATGTCTGCCGAGTCGGCTCGTCGTATTGTCGAAGTTCTGGACGAAAAAAGCACGCTTACCAGCCCCGAAAACGCCGTTAAAGAAGTTAAAAACGGCGACGTAAAGTTTGAAAACGTAAGTTTTCGTTATTCCGAACATGCCGAAAAATTCGCGCTCGAAAATGTAAATCTCGACATCAAATCGGGCGAAACGGTGGGAATATTGGGCGGCACCGGCAGCAGTAAAACCACGCTCGTCAATCTCATTTCCCGTTTGTACGACGTAACCGAAGGCTGCGTCAAAGTGGGCGATGTGGACGTACGCGACTACGATCTCGAAACGCTTCGTAATCAGGTTGCCGTGGTTTTACAGAAGAACATGCTTTTCTCCGGCACGATAAAGGAAAATCTGCGCTGGGGAAACAAGGACGCCACCGACGAACAGCTTATAGAGGCGTGCAAACTTGCTCAGGCCGATGAGTTTATACGCCAGTTCCCCGACGGCTACGACACCATGATTTCTCAGGGAGGAACCAACGTGTCCGGCGGACAAAAACAGCGACTTTGCATTGCGCGTGCGCTGCTTAAAAATCCCAAAGTTCTTATTCTCGACGACAGTACGTCCGCGGTGGACATGAAAACCGACGCATTGCTTCGCGCCGCTTTCCGTAAATTTATTCCCGACACGACCAAGATAATAATCGCCCAGAGAATAGCCTCTGTTGTGGACGCCGATAAAATCATAATAATGAACAACGGCAAAGTAGAAGCGGTGGGAAATCACGACGAACTTATGAAAACCAGCGAAATTTATCGCGAAGTATATTATTCTCAGAATAAAAGCACAGTCACTCCGGTAGAGGAAGGAGGAAAAGTCAATGCCTGAACCGAGAAAAATGCACGGACGCGGACCTGTCCCTCCCATGGGCAAAGGGGCGATCAAAAAAGGCGTTCTGAAGCGTCTTATGGGGATGCTTTTCAAAGACTATAAATTGTATGTCATTCTCATCGCGCTTTGTATAGTGTTAAGCGCGGTCGCCAGCGCGATAGCCGGACCGTTTTTGCAGCAGGTATATGCGGCTTTGGAAGACTTTGCGGGCGGAGCGCTTACCGCAAACGCAGCCATGCAGACTGTCATAAAAACCTTGCTCGTTCTGCTGAGCATATACGCTCTCGGCTGGATTGCGTCGTTCGTAATGGGACAGATAGGCGCAAAACTCACGCAGCAATTCATGCGCGACATACGCGTTAAAATGTTTACCAAAATGCAGACGCTGCCCATCCGTTATTTCGACCGCAACACGCACGGCGATATAATGAGTACTTACACTAACGACGTCGACGCGCTTCGTCAGCTTGTATCGCAAAGTTTGCCGCAAACCATTTCTACTGTAATCGTGCTTGTAACGCTTGCATGCTCCATGATGTACATGAGCATTCCGTTGTTTCTGATAGTAGTTCTCGGCGTGATTGCCATATTGTTCGTAACCAAGAAAATAGGCGGCAAGAGCGCGAAATACTTTATGGCGCAGCAGCAAGCCACCGGCAAAGTGGAAGGTTACATCGAAGAAATGATGCACGGTCAGAAAGTGGTCAAGGTGTTCTGTCACGAAGAAGAAGCGATGAAGAAAATGAAAACGCTCAACGACGAACTGTGCGAAGCTTCGGATAAAGCAAACGCCTTTTCCAATATGCTGATGCCTATCATTCACAATATAGGCAACATAATGTACGTAATACTTGCGTTTGTCGGCTGTGCGTACGTAATCGGAATGGGAAGCAACAACGCATGGGATATAAGTTTCTCGTCGCTGTTCTCCACAGGATCGTTCGTCGGCATAATGAAAGTTTCTACAATAGTCGCATTTCTCGGCATGACGCGTCAGTTTGCCAACCAACTGGGTCAGATTTCCAACCAGATTAACTCCGTCGTAATGGCTCAGGCGGGCGCAAGCCGTGTATTTGACCTTATCGACCAGAAGCCCGAAGAAGACAACGGCTACGTGACGCTGGTAAACACAAAAACCGGCGAAAACGGAGAAATGGAAGAATGTTCGGAGCGCACCGACACGTGGGCGTGGAAGCATCCGCACGGCGACGGCACCGTGACTTATACGCCGCTTAAAGGCGATATAGTCATGGACGACGTGGATTTCGGATACGACCCCGACAAGATAGTTTTGCACAACGTATCGCTGTATGCTCATCCCGGTCAGAAAGTGGCGTTTGTCGGCGCGACCGGAGCGGGAAAAACGACGATAACCAACCTTCTCAACCGATTTTACGACATTGCCGACGGCAAAATACGCTACGACGGCATAAATATCAACAAAATCAAAAAGGACGATCTGCGTCGCTCGCTGGGAATGGTGTTGCAGGATACGTGCCTGTTCACAGGCACCGTTATGGAAAACATCCGATACGGCCGACTGGACGCCACCGACGAACAGTGTATAGCCGCGGCAAAACTTGCCGGCGCGCATGACTTCATTACCCGTCTTCCCGAAGGATACGACACTATGCTTGTGTCCGACGGCTCAAACCTTTCGCAGGGTCAAAGACAGTTGTTGTCCATCGCACGAGCAGCCGTCGCCGACGCTCCCGTTATGATTCTCGATGAGGCAACTTCGTCCATCGATACGAGAACCGAAGCTCTTGTCACCACAGGAATGGACAGACTTATGGAAGGCAGAACTGTGTTTATCATCGCTCACCGCCTGTCCACCGTCCGTGACTGTGACATGATCCTGGTGATGGATCACGGCCAGATCGTGGAGCGCGGCACCCATGAGGAGCTGCTTGCCAAGGAAGGCAGATACTACGAGCTGTGGAACATGCAGCAGGGTATTTACCGCAGCAAGAAAAAGGCAGAACCCAAGCAGCCTGTCATGCAGGCTGTCGTGGAAGAGGATGACGACGGCGAGTCGATCACCTATTGATATGCTGAGATCGGATGGAGTTCCGGTTCCATAATATGACTGCCAGGGCCATCGATGCTGACAACAGAAGACCTGTTTGTCTCGTCTGTCCTGAATAAGGAAGATGGTGTTACCCT
>USKH01000004.1 GCA_900555125.1 uncultured Clostridium sp. | reverse complement strand
AGTGACCTTATCCCGTAGGGCGGGTGGCTTGCTCCCGCCGCATTATGAAACGGGAGACCACGGGTTTCCCCTACAATATTATCAAAAACGAGTGACAAAACGAAAAAAACTCTTTTCAAGGAGATAAAAATGGAAGAAAAAGCAAAAATCTCGGCAATAAAACGATTTGCCGTTCACGACGGACCGGGTATTCGCACGACGGCGTTTTTCAAAGGCTGTCCGTTGCATTGTCGCTGGTGCCACAACCCCGAGGGGATAAACCCGCAAAAACAGTTTGCGTTTTTTGTCAATAAGTGCGTGCTTTGCGGTTCGTGCGCAAGCGTTTGTCCCGTTTCCGCGCACGAAATAGTAAACGGACAACATATTTTCCGCCGCGAAAAATGCGTGTTCTGCGAAAAATGCGTCGATGTTTGTCCGGTCGAGGCTCTTGTTTTATACGGGAAAGAATACGCTCCGTCGGAACTTGCAGCCGAGCTTGTCGCCGACAAGCCCTTTTATAAGGCGAGCGGGGGCGGTATTACCGTTTCGGGAGGAGAACCTCTCCTGCATGCCGATTATCTTGTGCGACTGTTTGAAATTCTCAAAAAAGACGACATTGACATAGCGGTCGATACATGCGGCTGCGTCGCGCGCGAAAACATCGACGCCGTTTTGCCATACGCCGATATTTTTCTGTACGATATCAAGCATATCGATTCGCAAAAACATAAAGAGGGAACGGGAATGGGCAACGAGCTTATTCTCGAAAACCTGAAATACCTCGATGCCGTCGGAGCAAAAGCGGAAATACGCTATCCGTTTATTCCGGGATTCAATTCCGACGAGAATACACTTCGCGGCGCCGCCGGGTTTTTGTCAAAACTGAAATGCGTTACCGGTATCCGTGTGCTGCCATATCACAATATGGCGGGGTCGAAATACGAGGCGCTGGGATTAAAAAATAATCTGCCGGCGCAATTACCCACCGACGAAAGCGTTGCTGCCGCCAAAAACATTTTTGCCGAGTACGGTATTAACGTTTTGAAGTAAAAGGTGTTTGTTTTATGTAAGTTATCTTCTTTTTCAAGTGCTGAAAAAGAAGCAAAAAGGCACCGGGACACTTGCGATTGTGTCCCGGACCCCGCAACGCTTTTTTAGGCATGTGAGAACATAAACGCTAGTTTTCTAAATGTAGGGACAGACGTCCTCGGCTGTCCGAAAAGAACGGCGGCGGGAGCAAGCCACCCGCCCTACGAAAGAGCTCGTTTGTATATGTCAAAATTCAATTATCCGATTTACAATATGGCGGTTGAATTGGCATAAAACCACAATCTGACAGTCGGGGACGCCTATCCCTACAGTTAATCCTTCTCCGTCACGACAAGTCGTGCCACCTCTCCCGGCGTGAGAGGCTTTAAATGTTCGGCGGGAGCAAGCCCCCGCCCTACGACAATAATGCCGGTTTATGCGCATATCATTATACGCTGTCATCCCAAATATACGCTGTCATCCCAAAACTCTCAAAAGTTTTTTGCCTTCTTTTTACAAAAAAGAAAGGTTGATTTTTCTACTATGTTTAAGCAGGAAAACCAACCTTGATATTATAAAAACAATAGCTCAAAAGTTTTTTGCCTACTTTTTTACAAAAAAGTACGGTGCTTTTTTTCAAAAAAGTAGGTTACAGCAGAATTTTGCGAAGAAGAACCTCTTTTTCTTCGCCGGACAAGCGGTCGATTTTCTCTAAAACGCCGGCAAGATCGGTTTTCGTTCCGGGCAAAGTTATTTCGTGCGCATACGGATTGTAATAACTGATTCCGTCACGGTCGAGCTTGTCCATAACTCTTATAACCGTGCGCTTGTGGTGCAGCAAAAGACTGCGGTATTTGTTCTGATAGCGCAGCGCGAGTTTTTTGTCGCCGCCCGCCATTTCGGTAATGGTTGCGCGAACGCTCTTGCCGTTTGCCTTATTTATAAGCGCGTTTACAAGAATGGTTTCGGCTTCTTCGGGGTCGAACGTCACAAACGGACGGGCGCGCGTTATTGCCTGTTCTATGCCCATCTCCGTTGCAAGAGAGGGGATCATTTTAAACAGCTTTGCCTGCGAATAATAGTAATTTCTCACGCTGCCCACGCTGCAATCAAGCTCCGAGGCAAGCCGAGTAAAAACTTTCGACAGACTGTCGCCGCTCTCCTCGGCTGCCTTCGCAAGCGAAAAAAGCCTGCGGATATTGTTCAAAGACCAAATATTTTCCATAAAAAAACCTCCGTTGATACGAGAAATATCGCCCAAACGGAGATTTTTTATACACAATTCAAATAATTTTTGCGGTTATTATAATATAGTTTTCACTTGCCTCGTATCGGTTTTTCAGATTGCGGAATAGTCGGACAATTGTATTCCGCAATCTGAGCGGCCGCTTAAAAAGACGATTTTTTGTGGCATTCGATTACAAGAAGGGCGGAATTGCTTGCGTCGTAAACGTCGGATTTTGTATAAATATTGTTTACGCAAATTAGATCGCCGTACGATTGAGCCTCGAACAATGTTTCTATTTTGTAAGAGTCGGTTTTTTTGAAAACCACTGTCTTGGTGCCTTTTTCTCCGCCTCCCATCGTAAAAATACTATCGGAACCGGTCGTCTTGTATGAATATAACGCAACGCAGTCTTCTCCGCCGACGGACGTCACTTTAAGATAAACGCACGGAGAGAAGAACGCGTCGTAATACGACGGAGCGTAATTCTCGTCGAAAGCGACGGTCAAATTTTCGTCCGTAAAAGCTTCGATTCTGAATTTACCCGGCGCAGCGGTTTCTATCATCTTTACAAAGCTGTCGATTTTCGATTTTATGCCGGCGTACAGAGCGGGGGAATTGACGTCGTACGAGCCGACGTAATTGTTCAGATAAGCCCCGTTAGCCTTTATTCCGATGTTTATGTACTGTACTTCTTCTTTTGCACTCGTTCCGGAATCTACGTCCGCCTTTATTTCTTCATACAGCGCGACGCCTTCGTTATTGCCGCGAAGAGGAATGAATTCGTGATGGCCTTCGTTGGTATTAGTCGTTACGCCGTCAGCTTTCGTATACGATACTCCCTGATAGAACGTCGCGCCGACAATGCCGAGGTCGTTGTATTTTACGGTAATAACGAAAGAAACCATAGTTATCGTTTCTCCGCCTCCTCCGATAACCGATTTTAAGTATTCGTCTTTTATTGTTATAAGCACGGTAATACTGTCGTAATTATCGCTTAAATTTGTCGCACAAGTGATGTTATATTCGACGTCGCTTAATTCCGGAACGGCGAACTCGCCGGTTTTTCTGTCAAAAACGCCCATAATACACGAGTTTTTAAGCATGAGCGGATAATAGGTTTCGCAAGTTTTTTTATCCGGACAGAAGTCAAACATCTGCTTGAATAAAACGTCGTAGGCGGTGTCCGCAAATGATTTCGGCACGGGATAGTTTGTAAAAGATTTACTGCCGTTGCTTCCCGAAACGCTTTTTTTGTTGTAGTACTTGCCGCTTGCGCCGGAGAGATACGAATTCTCGGTTATGGTGTTTCCGTTTGACGAAGTAACCTGTTTCGTGGCAGTTCTTCCGTCGGCGAAAACGACCGTTTCGGTATTCGAACTCATACCGTTTGAGCCGAGATAAAAGTTCTTTTTAACCGCATCGGGCTTGTTTTTACGCGTTTTTTCCGCAGCGGCAAGCATTTTTTCAAACGCAGCGGCAGCGGGATCGACGGGCTCGGGAACGTCGGGGGTAATCGTATAGCTTTGGTTTTTGTCGTAACCGCATATTTCGCAGGTATACTTTTTAACGCCGGGTTTTTGCTCGGTTGCTTCTTCTATTATAACGCCGCCGTCCCATTGGTGCGCGCCGAGTTTAAGCTTGTTGTCGCAACCGTACGCCGTGCATTTTTTCCAGTGGTTGTTTTCATCAAAGCCGTACTCGTTGCCTTCGGTGCAGTTTATGTGATTTGTTATAAAATCGGTGTCCGCGTCGGGGCCGAGTAGTATAAGGCAATGAACGGCAAGATTTTTTTCGCCCACTTTTACTTTTTTATCGGTTATTTTTTCGCCGTTTACGGTTATTTCGTCATCGAAATACTCGTACATATAGCCGGTTGCAATCTCGTAGTCGGAGTTTTTATCGACAAGCACGTATTCGTTGCGCGTCTGCGCGTTGGACGAGCCGTCTTCGCTTACGCTGCGTTTTTCATAGGTGTAAGTTGCGAGGACTTTATTTTTGTCCGCGGGTGCTATGTCTATATATACCGTGGTGCTCAGTCCGAGATCGCGGCAGATAAAGCCGAACTTATAGTTTTCGTCTATCGGAACCGTCTTGTTTTCGTCGGCATAGAAGCGCGCCGTAAGTTTTTCGCCGAGCTTTCTTTCTATTTTATATATTATATCGTTCGCTTTTTTGCCGAGCGCGGTATATGCGTTTTCGGTGACGGCTGCGTTAAAACTCGTTAAGCCGTCCCGGCTGAGCGCGTACATATCGTTGTGTACCCGGATGTCGATAATGTACGGCTCGACTTCACTTAAATCTACGCTCGATAAATCGGTTGCTTTTACAGCTTGGTCGTAAATCGCGTAGTCGGGGGACGCGAGCATTTCTATCGATTGAACGTTCCGGCTCGAGCCGGTTTTTCCGTCTTTTACGTAGCCGTTATCATTGGAAAATTCAAATACACAGAACGCGTCGTCTCCGAACGTGTACGAAAATTTTTCGACGTAAGAAGTATAATTTGCGCCTTCGTACCACATTTTTTTGACTTTTTCGGCGTTAACTTCGGCGATCAATTCGATTATTATTTTGTTGCCCGAGCCTTTTACGATTACTTTTACCGTAATATCTTCTTTTGTCACGGTAATCGGATTGCCGTCTTTGTCTTCCGACCAATACATACTGTAAAGAGTATGTTCTATAAGCGAATCGATAAGTTTTTCTTTGCTGCCGATAAATTTGTCGAGCAGAATTTTGGACGTTTTTGCCGACGTTTTCGCAAAATATTCGGTTATTTCCTTAACTTCGGTTACCGTAAACGCAGACGAGCTATTGCTTGCTTTCGCACGGTAATATTTTCCGCCGTGCTGCATAAGCGCGGTATATGCCGTGTATATTCCGTCTTCGTCGACGGAATAAATTTTACTTGCCGACTTGCCGTCCGCGTTGAATACGAATTCTTGTTTATATGTTCCTTGATCAAGCGTATCGCCGTATGCGCTGTAAAAGCGAACGCCGTAAGCGTCGTTCGCCCCGGCTTTTTCAGCCGCGGACAGCATTTTATTCCACACTTCGTTTTCATCGGGAAGAGGGACGGAAGCTGTTTCTTCGGTTTTAGTAGCCGGGCAGACCGTGCAGGTGTAGGTTTTTTCGCCTTTTTCGGTGAAGGTAGGCTCTTTTGTAACTTTGCCGTCGTTCCAGGTGTGAGCGGCTTTGTCCGAAACCTTGTCGCACTCGCCTTCGCCTATGCATTTGTGCCAATGCTCGGTTTGGTTGTAAGTCCAGGTATCCTCAAACGAGCAGACGTGTTGAATTACCGGCGGATCCTTTTTGCACGAGGCAGCCGTGTTCGTCGCGGCGAAAAGCGCAATTGCCGCGATAAGTAAAATGGTCAGAAATTTTGTTTTCTTTCTCATAATGCAGATACTCCTTTAAATTTTTGCGAAAATGCTTTTCTTTTTTCTTATTTTATCATATAAAACCGTGTTTTGCAAGCATATAAAGACATGATTTGAAGTAACGGTCAAAAAATCGCGCGGGTGGGAAGCGCATATTAAGAGATTTACGCAAGTAAATATAAAATATGGAAATAACATTATTTTTGAAGTTTGCCGAACAAGCCGCGTTTACGGCGAACGGAGTTTTTCTCGAAAACAATTGCTGCGTCAAGTTCCGAAAATGCGAAAGCGTGTACGTAACCGTGTTCCCGCTCAATCCCGCGCTGCTGCCGTACACTGTTAAATTCTGCGGTTTTACGCCCACGCCGTGCGGCGGCTTGGTAAACGTCGTAAAGCTGGACCAATGCCGCGCTCTGGCACTGTTTGAAAAGCGGTTCGGCTACGTTTTTTCTCCGCGCGAAAAATGCCCGTGCGACTGCTCGCCGGTGGGTGATTTTTTCTCGTGCGTAAAAAAGGGCGATTACGCAGCCGCGAGAAAGTATATGACAAGCGAGCTTTCTTCGTCGGTGGAAGACGCCGCTCTCGGCGAGTTTTTCTCGCCTTACAAAGCGGTCGTGCGCGACGAAAATTTCGTGTCGGACGCCGACGGAGCGTTTTTGCTTGTAGACGAAAACAATTCGGCGCACCCGGTGATTTTGTCGCTTAAAAACAATCTTATCGACGACATAACCGAAAAATAGCGGCAGTTTGTCGGGCGGGTTTTACGCCCGGAAGAGCCTGTCGGGAAAAAGAAATAGGGTTTTGTACTATAATAATGATAAAAAAACGACCGCGAGTCTTGATTTTCGCCGATTTGTGTGATATAATATACAAAACGGCGATTTTATATTGGCGTACGAAAGAAGGTAGCGACGGAGGCAAATAAAGTGAATTTACTATCCAGATCGTGCTTGGCTAAACTCGACAAAACGGAAGTGAAAGTGGCGGCGGAACGCGGAAAGGTTACCGCAACGGCTCAGCTTTTCGGAGCGGGAACGCTTAAATTTCCGCTCAATTTCAGACCGTTCGAGGTGATCGAAGTCGAAGCGGTTGCAAAAATGTTCGGCGGGGATTGTTCGAGGGCTGTTATGTCCGCGGAATATTTTCGTCGCGGCGAAAAGTTCTGTCCCGAAGACAAAGGCGGTTATTTAGCGGATAAGGACAATTATCTCGAACAAAAAATGCGTTTTTTCGTGCCGTTCGGAGCGGACGAAGCGTACTTTAAGCTTACTCTTGAAGGCGGAGCAAGCGTTTCTTTCCTTACGTTGACGGTAAACGACAAAAACGTCGGGCCGGCAGAACTTTGCGGCGTTGCGGCCGGCGGATTGTCGGCTTACGCGCCCAAAAATACTTCCCCCGCGGTTCTTGCCGCCGTCAAAGCGGGTTTTAAAGCCATTGTTTTCGACGTCGAACAAAGTCGCGACGGAGTTATCGTGTGTCACGACGGCACGAATTTATGCTCGCATTCGGACGGCGACGGGTTTGTCGAAGATTACGACTACGAAAGTCTTAAATCGCTCGATATGGGAGCTTTTGCCAACGCCTTTTACAGGGAAACGCGTATTATGTCGCTTAAAGAAGCTCTTGCCGTGTGCGAGGAAAAGGAAATAACGCCTTATTTCCGTCTGCACGGCGAAAAACTCGCACTCGAAAAGCTTAAAGAGGAGATCGAACAAACGCGGGTAGAGAATTATTACGTCGTTGCGGACGGAAAGAGAAACGCCCGCAAAACAGCCGACGTTATGCCCGAAGCGAAAATTGTATACTTTACCCGCAACGGCTCGCTTTTGTACGGCGCGGAAGAGAAATATTTATCGGAAGCGGAAGAAATACCTTTCGCCGATACGCCCGACGAGCTTTGCTCGTGCTTAAAGTCCGGCGCAAAGAAAATAGTTACCGGTATTTATCTGGAATAATTTTTTATAAACAATAAAATTATAGAAGAAAAAAGGAGAATGATGATGAAAAAGAGAGTAACGGCGATTATTATTGCGACGGTAGCTGTCGTTTTCACATGCTTTTTAGCGGCGTGCAAACCGTCCGCGCAGTTGCCCGACGTGCCGCAATGCGAAATAATTGTTGCCGACGTCACTGTAGAAGAGGGGCAAAGCGTTACCGTATCCCCCGAAGCGAAAAATTACGACGGCGAAAAAGAGTTTTTGCTGGAAGTAAAAGCTGGCAACGACGTTGCGCGTGCCGACGGAATGAAAATCGTCGGACTTAAACCGGGCTCCGCAACGTTAAAATGCACTCTTCTCGGCACCGATTATTCTGTCGATTTTGTGGTAAAAGTCACTCAAAAAGCCGATTTAAGCGAAATTTCGGTTAAAGACACGACCATAACCGTCGGAGAAAAAACAGTAATCCGACCCGAGGTCAAAAACTACGACGGCGAGAAAAAATTCTCGTACAAAATAATCTCCGGCGGCGAATATATAACTGTCTCCGGCGGCGAAATAACCGCTGTTGCGCCCGGAGTGGCGGTTATAGAGGCGGCGCTGGACGGAAGCCGCGCAAAAACGACTTTTACGTGTACCGTCGTTGCTCCCGACTATAAAATAATCTTTGAAACCCGGACGATAACGCTGACCGCCGGCGAAAACGCCGTAGTTACCCCCGTGCTTACCCCCGCGCTCGAAGGAGCGGAGTTTATATATAGGGTTGTGAAAGGAGCGTCTTCGGTGCGCGTCAAAGAGGGCGTTATTTCGGCTCTCGAAGCGGGAACCGCAACCGTGGAATGTCGGCTTGTCGGATACGAAAACGTTCGCGCCGAATTTACCGTAACAGTAAACGAGCGTACCGTCGTCGTGCCGGAAGACTACGTAAAGATAGGCGAAAGTCTGTACGCGTCCGTTCCTGCCGGCAGATATAAAAAAGAACAGACTATAGATTTTATCACGACCGAAAAAAACGCATACGTTTACTATACCACCGACAGTTCGCCCGTTTTCGACAACTTGTCGAACGCAAGAAAATGGAAGGGAAAAACGCTTATAAGACAGCGCACGGGTTTGTTGTCCGAATACCGGCTTACCACTCGGGTGGACGGTGCGCTCGACTGGGCGGGACCAAACAAAAACCGCTCGGAAAAATACGTGCAGGAAATGCAGAACAACGGTAACTATAATCTCATCGACCTTGCGTACGTGTACAACGTGGCTGTGGTGAGAAACGGGGAAATACTCGAACGCGCGGTTTCGTCGTATATTCTGTTTCCGTCCTCCGATTTCGATAAAGTTCCCATAATTTCGTTGTCCATGCCCGAGAAAAACTGGTTCGACGGCGTTCCCAACGGCAGGGGAAAGTCTGTTTATAACAATGTGTACATTCCCGGAAGTAATGCGCAGGCAGACAATAAAGCTCGCGCAAATCTCGAATTTTTCGATCAGTACGGATATTCTTTTTCGACAAACACACAGGTGAAAGTGGGCGGCGGCTGGTCGCGCGGTCGTCCGCAACGCACGCTGCATCTCAATTTCAACAAAGACGAAAACGGAAACAAGCAGTCGCCTGTAAATTTCGAGATATTCGGAAATCGCGAAAAAGGCGGCGAAAAAGGCGTTATTCTGGACGAATTTACGCGTTTTCGTTTGTGGAATGGCGGCAGCCGATACGAGGACGGACTGCGGTTCAACGACGCGTATCTGCAATTGCTGGCTCGGGACTTAAACGTTGCGACCGCTGCCGTGCAACCTGCAATCGTGTACTTAAACGGCGAATTCTGGGGTATGTATTACATTCGCGAGCATTATGCGGACGTGTACTTTAAAACCAACTACAACGTAAAAAAAGACGACGTGCAGTATTTCGATTACGTCGGAGGAACATACAACGTGTCGGACGGCGACGAGGTGGCGGCAAACGAGTTCATCGCGGAAATGAACGCCTATCTCGACAGTCCCGAAAAAGATTTTACCGACGACGAAGTTTTTAACGCCTTTTTCGACAAGTACGTGGATGAAGCAAGCATGATCGATTGCATGATAATGCAGGCTTGGTGCGGCAACTGGGACTTTGTCGGAAACGGAAACAATCATCGCGTATGGCGCGTGTCCAAGCCGAAAGAAAACAATATTTATACCGACGGAAAACTGCGCTTTATTCTTCACGACCTCGATATGGGTATGGAAGAGCAGACCCTGGACGGAGAATATTCCAATCTTTTGTCTGCAGGTTCGGCGTACAGTCTGCAACGCTACAATCTGTTTAATCGCGCGCTTGCAAACGCCGGGTTCCGCCGCAGATTGTACGAACGCGCGGTTGAAATCTGCAACAATCAGCTGGCGCCAGCCAATTCGATAAACGTGCTTAACGAGCTTGCCGATGCGGTTAAACCGCTTATAAATTACAATGTGCTTCGCTGGGCGCAAACTCAGTCGCTCGATCAGTGGCAGTGGCGCATAAACGACGGCAAAAACTGGCTGAGAAACAGAAACGGCATATTCCTTTCTAAAATCAAAAAAACGCTGTTTGCCGATTTTCAGGATGACGGAAACGTTCCCATAGAGGGAGAAGTCGTAATTTACGGAGAACGCGAGTTTGCGGTAAATCAGTTCTGGCAGGGCAACGGAAGTCTGCCCGGCTGCGGAAGAAAGGAAATACGCGGACTTAATCTCGATAATTTCGAGCTTTCGTACAGCTATCGCGTCGACGCGCTGAAAAACGGGGTCGGACAGTTCCACGTTAAATTTATGTATGACGGCAGTAATTACGTAACGCGCATTCTCAACGGCGGACAGTCCACCGTGTTTACAGACGTAAAGGGGATGGCAAGCTCGGCCGCATATGCGGGGGTTGCAGATTTGTACGAGGGCGTTCACAAAATGCGGTTTGTCAAGCACGGCGGAACGCTCACGGTTTACGTTGACGGGAACTATGCCTACGACGTCGCCGTTCCGGATAAAAACGTGATTGCGTTCGATATTTATCAGCACACCGCCAACGTGACCTATCGTAATCTCGTGATTAAAAAATTGTAAAGAAAGCGGGAGGGGTATCGGGGTTTTGATTTATGCGATGATTTAACGCGTCGCGCCCGCAACGCTTTTTGGTATTGATAGACGTAGTATTTAAAGCCTCGCCCTTCGGGAGAGGCTTTAAATGTTCGGCGGAGACCACAGGTCTCCCCTATGGAATAAGGTTTAGTTTGCGCGATTGACGAATAATGGTCGTAAATTTCCCCGAAAAATGCAAAAAAAACGACGAAATGCGTCGAAAACGATTGACAAACGTAAAAATAATTGCTAAAATACACGCATAATTCACATAGAGGCGCGAATTTTATAAGTAAGCGAGAGGTAAAACGGAAATATCTCGCCCAAAGGAAAATTCGCCGAAACGCTTTTTGCTCCGTCCGTTCGGACAAAAGGGTTGGGCTGCAGGGTAATACGTTGCAGACTGTCGCAGGGCAACTTGCGGAGAGCTATCGGGTTAATCTTTTTTTCAATCGTTTGAATTTTTTGATTGCTTTTTATCGTTTTCCGTAAACTTCCCTCAAGTGGATTTGCGGAAAATTTTTTTATTACCGGAGAAGCAGAAAAATGAAAAAAACGATCAGAAGAGCATTTTTATTTGCGCTGACGCTGATAGTCGCGCTGTCGTGTCTTACGCTGACCGCGTGCAGCGAAAAAAAGACCGACGGACAATTGCGCGTCGGAATGGAATGCGGTTATGCGCCGTTCAATTATACTCGTACCGACGAGAGTTCGGGCTCGGTTAAAATTTCCAACGCCGACGGATATGCCAACGGATACGACGTAATGGTGGCAAAGCGCATCGCCGAAAGCATGAATAAGGAGCTTGTCATTGTCAAGTACGAATGGGACGCGCTTGTCAACGCCGTGCAAAGCGACGCCCTCGACTTTGTTATCGCCGGTATGAGCGCGACGGCGGACAGAAAAGAAAGCATAGATTTTTCCGAGCCGTATTATGAAAGTCAGCTGGTTATTGTCGTTCGTAAAGACGGAAAGTACGCCGGGGCGCAGTCGCTTGCCGATTTGTCCGGCGCGAGAATAGTGGCTCAGCAGGGAACGTTCCACGATACCGCGCTCGAAGCGCAGGGCGGAAAATACGGAATAACCCGCCTTACCCCCATGGAAAATTTTCCGCTTATGGCGGAATCGCTGTCGGTGGGAACTGTAGACGGATACGTCGCCGAGGACCCCGGCGCACGTGCCGATTGCGCTGCTAATTCCGACTTTACGTTTATTCCGCTTAAAAACAACGATACCGGTTTTGCCGTGGATAAAGGCGACGTCGCGATTTCGGTGGGACTGAAAAAAGGCAGCAAATATTTAAGTGAAGTAAACCGTGCCATTTCGGAAATTACCGCGGAAGAGCGCGCCGAAATGCTGAAAAACGCCATTTCTCTTTACGAAACGGGAGCGATAGCCGACAGCGACGCGGGAAGAAGCTTTTTCGCGTCGGTGGGAAGAATTCTTTCCAAATACTGGGCGTGGTTGCTTAAAGGCGTGGGCTACACTCTGCTTGTTTCGCTGATAAGCACGATTATAGGTCTTATTATCGGCATGCTTATCGGAATGTACCGCACCATGCCGATGCCCCGAGACGCCGCTTTAGGAGTGTTTAAAAAGATAGGAGACTGGATATTTGCGGCGTATATAGAAATATTCCGCGGCACGCCTATGATGGTGCAGGCAATGGTTATTTTCTGGGGCTTTGCGCTTCTGAACGGAGGCGTAACTCTCAATCCCATACTTGCAGGCTTTATTATAGTTTCGATAAACACGGGCGCGTACATGGCGGAAATAGTGCGCGGCGGCATAATCTCGATAGACAAAGGGCAGTTCGAGGGCGCGGCGGCGATAGGAATGACGCATTCCCAGACCATGACGCACGTCGTTCTGCCGCAGGCTCTTCGCAATATTCTGCCGTCGGTTGCAAACGAATTCGTAGTAAACGTCAAGGACACGTCGGTTCTGAACGTGATAGGCTTTACCGAATTGTTCTTCCAGGCAAAAAGCATAGTGGCAATCAATTTCAACACGTTTGCCACTTACTTGCTGGTAGCCGCTATTTACTTTGTTCTGACTTTCACGATAACGCGCGTTCTCAGACTTATCGAAAAGAAGATGGACGGCGGCGAAAATTATACCGTGCTCGGTTCGCAGAACATGGACGCCGATTCGTTCGCGCGTGAGAAAAAAGCAGAAGGAGGCAAAAACAATGGCTGAGGAAATAATTTCGATAAGACACTTAAAAAAGAATTTCGGAGATCACGAAGTGCTTCGGGACGTCAATTTCGACGTTTATAAAGGCGACGTAACCTGCATAATCGGTTCGTCCGGCAGCGGCAAAAGCACGCTTCTTCGCTGCATAAACCTGTTTGAAACGCCTTCTTCGGGCGAAATTTACGTGTGCGGCGAAAATATCGTAAACGCCGGCAACGCCTCTGTGTTCCGCCAAAAAGTCGGCATGGTGTTTCAGTCGTTCAACCTGTTCAACAATATGAACGTTTTGAAAAACTGCTCTATAGGACCGCGCAAAGTGCTTAAAGTAAGTGCCACGGAGGCGGAAGAGCGTGCCAAAAAATACCTCTCGCTCGTGGGAATGAGCGCGTACGTAAACGCAAAACCCGCTCAGCTTTCGGGCGGACAGAAACAACGCGTAGCCATCGCCCGCGCGCTTGCAATGGAGCCGGAAGTACTGCTGTTCGACGAGCCTACCAGCGCGCTCGACCCCGAAATGGTGGGCGAAGTGCTGTCGGTCATGACCGACCTTGCAAAAAGCGGACTTACCATGGTTGTGGTAACGCACGAAATGGCTTTTGCCCGCGATATAGCCACGCACGTCGTGTTTATGGACGAGGGCGTAATCGAGGAAGAAGGTTCGCCCGATGAAATCTTCTCGCACCCGAAAAAAGAAAGAACGCGCGAGTTTTTGTCCAGAGTGTTGTAATAAGTTATTCACGGAAAAAGACGGCGGAGCAAATCCGTCGCCTTTTTGTTTTGCGCACATAAACTTATTTTGATTTCGGAGCCTTTGTATGTATCAGCCGATTAAACATTGTTTATCCAAATAGAACTTCTATGTCTTTTTCGGCTTCGTAAATGGTTTTACCGTCAAAGATTTTCGCTTTCTCAAAGGCTTCGACGCACTCATTTCTTACTTTAGATGTGTGTTTGAATAACTCTTTACGGGAATAGTCAATAAATATGTTGACTCACCAATCTACCCATATCATTTCGTTTTCAGCCTCATAAAATGTTTTTCCATTCCATATCGGCGCATTTTCAAATGCTTCAATACAGTCGGCTATCGTATTTCCCTCAAACTCAAAAACATCTTCCAAAAAATCGCCGTTATCATTTACCTTTATAATGAAGAAAGAATGTCTTCCGTCAGGTTTAGTTGTAATGCCGTCAGAAAAAAACTTTTCTCCCCGGAACATAACCGCAACCGACTGATAAGAAAACGCGTCGATAAAATCATTTACTCGTCCACCTTCCACCTTAATTTACCTCCAAAATACTTTTTATACTTCTCATATTCCTGTGCCGTTAATAGTCTATTAGGTCTTTTACTTAGGTTACTCGGCTCGTATTCGTGAATATGAAGTATCGGTTTTCTACTTATATCCAAATATTTTTCAGGGTGATAAGCTATTTCCTTAACAAGATAATGATTCTTATCATAAAATCTCATCATACTGAATTCACCATTTTCTTTTAACTTAATATACGCTAAACTTGAATGTGCTTCAACCGGTAAATCGTGTAAATTTTCTGTCCCTTTTAATACTTTAACGCCTTCTATTTTATCTACCGTTTTATAGGTGTAGTCTACATTATTACCAACCGCGTAAGTTCCTCTACCGCCCATTGCGATTCACCCTCCTTGAAGAGTTATAGTCAACGGGGATAATATTCCCTTTCATTTCGGCAAACGGCGAACCGAAACAGATAATCGCGCTCGGCTTTTTCGGGACGAGTGCCTTTTTTAAACTTTGAAAAAGGTATCAACATATATCCCCGTTTTTTAACTATTTCAAAAGGATCTATCGGAAATTTGTTTATGTGCTGCTCTTCATACAGTTTTACTACCCGCCTTTCGATTTCCTCATATTTCCACGGCGGAATTTTTGCGCCCGGAGTAGATTCGTTGCCCGTCATTTATTTTTCATTACCGCCTCGATAATTTGCATTTTTTGAGTTTCCGTCAGAGTATAAGAACTTCTTGCTACTAAGCGATAAATTTCATCAAAGTCGGTTTCCGGTTTTGCTCCCGTTGTCAAATAGTCCACAGTAGTATCCAACGCTGTGGCAAGATTAGCCAAAACTTCCAATTTAGGTTCTCTCTCGTTGTTAATATATCGGGATAAAGCCGATTCGGTTACGCCGACCGCAATAGCAAGATCTTTTTGCGCAATATGCTTTTCCTTTAACAATATCGTAATTCTATCGCCGAGTTTTTCCATTTTACAAATCTCCACGCCTTTTTATGAACTCATTATATCATATCACAAACGCATTGTCAAGTATAATTGCTGTTTTGGCAAGATATTTTTTAAAAATATATTTGCCGAAAGACGACGGCGGCAAAAATTGAAAAAACCAAAGCGAACGCCACGAGCGACAGCGAGTATTGCGAATCTACCGATTCGTAAGCAATAGGGCTTTAAACGAAGAAAGTTTGGCTTAATTTACCAAACTTTCTTTAAAAATGGAGCTCCCGGGCGGATTCGTGCCGACTTGACCTATTGCTCAGCCGAGCGAAGCGAACGCCACGAGCGACAGCGAGTATTGCGAATCTGCCGATTCGTAAGCAATAGGAGATAAAAGAAAAAAGCCCGGAATATAACCGAACTTTTTAGCTATGGAGCTCCCGGGCGGATTCGAACCGCCGACCTATTGATTACGAATCAATTGCTCTACCGGCTGAGCCACGGAAGCAAACAGCGCAAAATCAAGCCTTTTGCACAATGCTAAAGTATTATAGCCTATTTTAAAATAAAAGTCAATCGATTTAGGGAATTTTTTTGCATAAGCCGGGGCGTTTGCGCGAAAAATATTTGACAATAGGGCGGCGATGTGGTACAATTTATGTAAACTGAATAGATTTCATTTCACGAAAGGATCTGACAGGAGTTTTATGGAGTTGCACGGTCGTCGTAATTTTTCGGCGTATACGAATGCGGCTCTTTTTTTATGGAGGTTTATAAATGGCAGACGTAATCGTAATCGGCGCAGGCATAACCGGCTGCGTCACGGCAAGAGAACTTTCGCGCTACCGTGCGGACGTACTTGTGCTGGAAAAAGGCAACGACGTAGCCGTAGGCGCAACCAAAGCCAATTCGGGCATAGTTCACGCCGGCTTCGACGCTCATCCGGGAACGCTCAAAGCGCGCTACAACGTACGCGGCGCGGGATTGTTTCCCAAAATGTCCAGAAAGCTCGACTTTCCTTACCGCGAAAACGGCGCAATGGTGCTTAATTTCTCCGAGGAAGGAACAAAAGAACTGGAAAAACTGCTTGAGCAGGGCAAGGAAAACGGCGTAAGCGGACTTAAAATCATTTCGGGAGATCAGGCGCGCGAAATGGAGCCGTCGATAAGCGGAAAGGTGGTAAATGCGCTGTACGTTCCCACTTCGGGAATAGTAAGCCCGTACGAAATGGCAATAGCATACGCGGAAAACGCCGCAACCAACGGCGCGCGTTTCGAGTTTAACAAAAGAGTGATATCCGTGCGCAACGAAGACGGTCTGTTTGTCGTAAAAACCGAGGACGGGTGCCGCTATACGTCGAAAGCGATTGTAAACTGTGCCGGCGTTTGCAGCGACGTTATAAATAATATGCTGTGCGCGAAGAAGTACACGATTACGGCAAGAAAGGGAGAATACGAACTTCTGGACAAGTCGTACGGTTATCTTACAAGCACCACGCTGTTCCAGCTTCCCACCGCAATGGGCAAGGGAGTGCTTGTTGCGCCCACCGCTCACGGTAACATTCTGGTGGGACCGACCGCAACCGATATTCCCGGTAAACTGGACGTGGATACAACAGCCGAAGGACTCGCAACAGCCTGGAAGCAAGCCTCTCTCACTGTGGAAAATTTGCCGAGACGAGGAATAATAACGCAATTCGCGGGATTACGCGCGCATGTAAGCGAGGGAGATTTCGTGATAGGAGCAACCGACGTACCCGGTTTTTACAACTGCCTGGGCGTGGAATCGCCGGGGCTGAGTTCTGCCCCCGCAATAGGTAAAGATCTGGCTATATGGGTAGCGGGATATCTCGGATTGGAAGAAAAGAACACCTTTATTTCCGAGCGCAAGGGAATACCTCATTTTGCGCGCCTTACCGACGAGCAGAGAAACGAGCTTATAAAGAAAAACCCGCTGTACGGAAAAGTCGTGTGTCGATGCGAAACGGTTACCGAAGGAGAAATAGTGGAAGCCATTCGCCGCACCCCCGGCGCCCGCGATATGGACGGAATAAAGCGCAGAACGCGTGCCGGCATGGGAAGATGTCAGGCAGGCTTCTGCACGCCGAGAGTAATGGAAATTCTTGCGCGCGAGCTTAAAACGGAGCAGAAAGAGGTTACTAAAAACGGCGGCAAAAGTTATCTTCTCATCGACCGTATAAAGGAGGACGAAAAAAATGACTAATCGCGATCTCGTAATTATAGGCGGCGGCCCCGCAGGGCTTGCGGCTGCAATAGGAGCTTACGACGCAGGCGTCCGCGATATGGTGATTTTAGAGCGTGAGCCGAGATTGGGCGGAATACTCAATCAGTGCGTGCACAACGGTTTCGGCTTGCACACCTTCAAGGAAGAACTCACCGGTCCCGAATACGCTCAGCGTTTCATCGATCAGGTTAAACAAAGAAACATCGAGTGCCTTATAAACACTACGGTTATAAACGTAAGCAAGGACAAAACGGTGACTTACGTTAATGCCGAACAGGGAGTGGTTGCAATCAAAGCAAAGGCGATTATTTTCGCCTGCGGTTGCCGCGAACGTCCGAGAGGAGCCATAAACATTGCCGGAGCGCGTTGCGCGGGTATTTATTCCGCCGGTACGGCTCAGCGATTGGTGAACATGGAAGGTTTGAAGCCGGGCAACGAAGTGGTAATTCTGGGAAGCGGCGATATAGGTCTTATTATGGCGCGCCGTATGACCTTCGACGGCTGCCACGTAAACGCGTGCGTCGAACTCATGCCCTATTCGTCCGGGCTTAATCGTAATATCGTGCAGTGTCTGCGCGACTACAACATTCCGCTTATGCTGTCGCACACCGTGACTAAAATCAATGCCGTCGACGGCAGATTAAGCAGTGTGGTCATTGCCGCCGTGGACGAAAAACTTTGCCCTGTACCCGGCACCGAAACCGAAATAAAATGCGATACGCTGCTTTTATCCGTGGGATTGCTTCCCGAAAACGAACTGGCTCGCGGAACAGGCGTAGGAATGAGCCCGATAACAGGCGGAGCGGAAGTGGACGACGATATGATGACCAATATCGACGGCGTGTTCGAGTGCGGAAACGTTTTACACGTTCACGACCTCGTGGACTTCGTAAGCAAGGAAAGCGAACTTGCCGGAGAAAAAGCTGCCGAATATATTTCGGGCGGAGAAAAGTCCGATGCGGGAAAAGTGACTTTCTCAACCTTCGGCGGCGTTCGTTATGTCGTTCCGCAAAAGATTAACCGTGCGGGCGAAAACAAAGAACTGTCGCTTAAAATGCGCGTGGGAGCCGTAAAGAAAAACGTTCGCCTCGAAGTAATTGCCGACGGCGAAGTAGTAGTATCCAAGCCGCGCAAAGTGGTTACTCCCGGCGAAATGGAAAACCTCGCTTTAACCGGCGCACAGGTGGAAAAACTCAGAAAAGCAAACGAAATATCCGTCGGACTTAACGGAGGTGAGCAATAATGACCGAACTTACTTGCATTTGCTGCCCTATGGGCTGCACAATTACGGTTGAAAAGAAAGACGAAGAGTTTATCGTTTCCGGTAACGGTTGCCCGCGCGGCAAAAAATATGCCGTGGAGGAGCTTACCGCCCCGACGAGAACGGTTACGTCTTCGGTTAAGGTTAACGGCGGAGATTGTCTTATGGCTTCGGTAAAAACCGATAAGCCCATCGCAAAAAATCTCGTGTTCGACAGCCTTAAAACGCTGGAAAAAGTCGTTCTCGCCGCCCCTGTGCATATCGGCGACGTAATTGTCGAAAACGTGTTGGGAACGGGCGTTAATTTTGTCGCCACCCGCGAAGTTAATAAAATTTAATTAAGACAACTTCTATAAACTTCTCTTTATGTATAAAGAAAAACGGCTTGGTTGTAAAAAACCTTGCCGTTTT
>USKH01000003.1 GCA_900555125.1 uncultured Clostridium sp. | reverse complement strand
GCTTACCATGATTATGGTGCTTATTTCCTTTTTCAGAAGCTCGTCGTCAATGCTTTTCATTGCGACAAGCAACTCCTTTCCGAGAATTTCGCACTCGAAATCGGCGTTTTTTCCTGAGTTTTTAATTATTTTTTCGTAAACGGAAGCGTCTCCGACAAGATATACGGCATTTTCGCCCTTTCTTATCGCGCCGCCTAAAAGCGTAGTCGCACTTTTGTTGGCAAACACCACGTTGTCGTCCTTGTCGAGCGCGGCAACGCCTCTGTCCATGTTTTCAAGCACGATTTCAAACTTTCTGCGATCGCTTTCTTCTCGTTCGAGATGGCGCGCTATGTCGGCGTTCAAGCCGTTAATTCCGCACATAACCGAATACAGTTCCGGATCGCGAGAGTCGGCTTCTATCGGTTTATAATTGCCGTCCGACAAGCTTTTTACGCTTTCCGACACGCATTCGAATTTTTTTGTAACCGAAGAGGCTATCCTGCCGCTTGATTCGAATGACAGCCCGATTACGATAAGCAGAAGAACTACAAACACCGGCAGAATAAGTTCGACGTAGCCGCCCACTATGCCGGTGGGGAGCGACAGGCGAACCACGATTGTTTCGCCGTCCGACAGCGTTATTTTCTCCGCATAGTAAAACATTTTTTTGTGAGCGGAAGAGGAGTATCTCTCTACTACTTTCGGGGAATCTTTCATCGCCGCCGCCACCTCTTCGCGCGATAAATGATTTTCCATTTGTTCGCGAACGTCGGTTTCCAGCAGAACGTCGCCGGTTTCGCCGATAACCGTAATGCGGTAAACATTGCTTCCGTCGAATTTTTTAAGAAGTTCCACGTCGTCGCGGTCGCGGATAAGCGCGCAGGCAAGCTTTGTTTCGGCTGTAAGCCTGTCGCGAACGGTGTTTTTGGAGCTCATCGACACGGCAAGCAGTCCTGCCGCAAAAACAAGCAGCGAAATCGCTATGCCGAGAAGAGCCACTGTTAAAAATATTTTCTTTTTCATTTTATTTCGTACCTGTACCCAACTCCGCGGACGGTGACTATGCAATCGCTGCCGCCCGCCGCTTTTATTTTGTCGCGAACGGAGGAGAGGTGCATGTCAAGCGTTCTCGTTTCGCCCATAAAATCTTCTCCCCAGCAGCGACGGAACAATTGCTCGCGAGTTATCGTAACGCCTGCGTTTTCGACAAGCGTTTTAAGAAGCATATATTCCTTAAGCGTGAGATTGAGGTCGGTGCCTTTGCAAAACGCTTTGTAAAGATTTTCGTCTACGGTAACGTCGCCCGCCGCTTTGAGCGAAAGATTTGACCTTCTTAAAGCGGCTTTCACGGTCGCGAGAAGTTCTAAAACGGAAAAAGGCTTTTTTACGTAGCCGTCCGCGCCCTTGTTAAGACCCTTTACGCAGCTTATTTCGTCGCTTCTCGCGCTGCACATAATAACCGGCAGGAGTGCGTCGCGGTTTCGTATGCCGGTGAGAATGGCATATCCGTCCATGTCGGGCAACATTACGTCCAGAATTACAAGGTCGGGACGTTTTTTTTCGTATGCGGCGAAAAAATCCTTTCCGGTTGTGAAAATATGTGCTTCGTAATCTTCTTCGAACGCACCTTCGTAAACGCGGCAGATGCCGTCGTCGTCTTCTACTACGTAAATAATAGGCTTTTCCATCAGAATTTAAGGTGAACTCCCGTTTGATTGAATTTTGTCCATTCCGCAACGTTTACCGCATGGTCGCCTATGCGCTCCAAGTACTTGGCAATCATCATAAGCTCGATCGCAACGTCGCCGAATTCGGAATTTTCGTGAATTTTTTCTATCAGTTCTTTTTTTGCCAGCAAAAACAGCTCGTCCATGCGGTCGTCGAGAGCTATTACTTTGTTTGCAAGCGCTTCGTCGTTTTGGATAAAAGAATTGACGCTTTCACGCACCATTTTTTCGGCAAGGTCTCCCATGTCGGAAATATGAGTGGATTTAATCGGGCAGTTTTCGCCCGGCATGGTTGCCACTATTTCTCCTATATCGCTTGCCTGATCGCCGAATCTTTCGATATCGGTAATCATTTTCATGGCGGTGGATACGTCGCGGAAATCTTTTGCCACCGGCTGCTGAGTAAGCAGTATGCGCATGCACTTTTTTTCGATGTCGGTTTCGTATTCGTCCACCCGTTTGTCGGTAAGCGCGACGCTTGCGCCCAGGTCGCGGTCGGACGTTTCCAGCGCGGTGATGGCGCGGCTTATCATTTTTTCGGTAAGACGGCACATTTCCGCCAGTTCGGCTTTAAGCGCAGTCAGTTCTTCTTCAAACACTTTTCTTATTGACATGTTTACATCTCCATTATATCATACGATTTGTCGTTTTACAATTTTTTTCAAGCGGCACGCTTATATTTTTTATAAAACAGGCGCGCATTAAAACATAATCAACCGAATCTTCCCGTAACGTAGCGTTCGGTGCGCTCGTCCGAGGGAGAGGAGAAAACCTGTTCGGTGTCGCCGTATTCAATAAGCTCGCCCAAAAGAAAGAAAGCCGTTTTGTCCGAAATTCGGGTTGCCTGCTGCATGTTGTGCGTTACTATCACTATAGTGGTGTCCGCGCTTATCTCGCGCACGAGTTCTTCTATTTTGCCGGTGGAAACGGGGTCGAGCGCGCTTGTCGGCTCGTCCATAAGCAGAATGTCGGGCTTTACCGCCAGCGCACGCGCAATGCAAAGTCGCTGCTGCTGTCCGCCCGAAAGTCCGTTTGCCGGCTTGTACAGGCGGTCTTTAAGCTCGTCCCACATGGCGGCGGCTTTAAGAGAACGTTCGACTATCTCGTCAAGCTCGCGGCGATTGCGTATTCCGAACGTTTTCGGTCCGTAGCACACGTTTTCGTACACGCTCATAGGGAAGGGATTGGGCTTCTGGAACACCATGCCCACGCTTTTACGAAGGGCGTTCAGGTCTGTGCTTTTGTCGTAAATATCCGCGTTGCCAATCATGAATTTACCCTCTATCCGGCAACCGTCCACAAGGTCGTTCATGCGGTTGAAGCACTTCAGAAAGGTCGATTTGCCGCAGCCGCTGGGACCTATGAATGCGGTAACTTTTTTTTCGGGAATTGCTATGTTTATGTTTTTAAGTGCCTGAAAGTCGCCGTACCACAAGTTCGCGTCGCTTACAGAAACATTCTGCCCGAACGAGCATATTTTCTTTTTATCTTTCATAATTCAGTTTCCTCGTATTTTCTTGCTTAATTTTTCGGAAATAATCTCGCTCGTAAGCGTAAGCGCAAGCACGATGACAACAAGTACTACCGCCGTCGCGTATGCTTTGCCTATGTGCCAGCCTTCGCCTGCCAGACGATACAAAGCCACTGCAAGCGTGGTTCCGCCGTCGGTCAGATTTTTGGGTATGCCGCGAATAACCGAACCCATAGTGTATATAAAAGGCGCCGATTCGCTTATTACTCTTCCCGCCGACAGTATGACCGCCGACAGTATGCCGGGAAGGGCGGACGGAAGAACTATTCTGAAGATAGTGCGCACTTTGCCCGCACCCAGTGCCAGGCTGCCTTCGCGCAGAGAATCGGGCACGGTTTTAAGGCTTTCCTCGGTGGAGCGGACTATTACCGGAAGCAGCATCATGCTTATGGTAAGCGTACCCGCGATAAGGCTGCCGCTGCCGCCGAACGCCGGTACGAACACGATCATGCCGAACAGCCCGAACACGATGGAGGGAACGCCTGCAAGCACGTCGATGGCGGAACGTATTATTTTTACAAACACGTTGCCTTGTTTTGCGTACTCGTTTAAGAATATCGCCGTCATTATTCCGATCGGCACCGAAATCAGCAGACTGAGAGTCACCGTTTCGAGCGTGGTTATTATTGCCGGGTAAATGGTGACGTCCTGCATGCCGAACTCGTATTTGCGGTACAGAATAGCCGGGTCTTTGACAAGCTCCGGCACGCCTTTAACCATTATAAAGCCTATGACGATCGCAAGCGACGAGGCAGCCAAAACGCCGCATATTATCGCAAGCGCCGCTTTTACGTCGCTCAGGTGCAACTTGTAGGCGGCTTTTCCGCAAAAACTGCCGATGGGAGCAAAGAAATTTTTTATTTTTTGGTTTAAGGTTACGCCGGCGGATTTATCGATTTTGCCGTCGGCGGATTGAACGCTTGTTCCTTTATTTACGGCTTTAACCACTATTTTACCGGAAATAAGTCCGAACGCCAGGTTTGTTATAAGCACGAACACCAGAAGTACCACGCCGCTTGCGATGAGCGCGCCGGTCTGCACTTCGCCGGCGTAGCCCATTTCCAACACTATGTTTGCCGTAAGTACGCGGAAAGAGGTGAACAGGTCTTTAGGATATGCCACCGAGTTGCCCGCAACCATAACCACCGCCATGGTTTCGCCGAGAGCGCGACCGATACCCAGAATAAGCGAGGCGAATATGCCCGACTTTGCCGCCGGCGACATTACCGAAAACACCGTGCGGTTGTGATTTGCGCCCAGTGAAACGCTGCCTTCGTAATAGCTTTTCGGCACCGCTTCGAGCGCCGTTCTGGAAAGAGATACGACGGTGGGCAAAATCATTATGCCGAGTATTATCGAGGTAGCCATAAGTCCGTCGCCGCCGTTGGGCGCGATATTGGAAAGAAGAGGCAACACGAACGATATTCCGAAAAAGCCGTACACGACCGACGGAATGCCCGCAAGCAGATTTATCGCCGCGCACAAAAACTTTTTGATTTTTTTGGGACAATAGAAGGCGAGGAAAACGGCGGTGAAATATCCGGTTATGCCGCCCGTGATAATCGCGCCCAGGGTGGCGGCAAGCGTTCCCGCTATCATTTTTGCAACGCCGTACGAACCGGTAAGCGGTTTATCGTAAGTCGCGTCCTTGTCGGGCGACCATTCGGTGCCGAACAAAAAGTCGAAAAAGCCGATTTTTTTGAGTGCAGGCGCACTTTTTACTATCAGAAAAATAAAAATCGTGACGACGGAAATCACGCAAATGACTGCCGCCGCCATGAATAAAGATTTTCCTATTTTATCTTTAACGTTTGTTTTAGTCATACTTTCTTATTTTGCATTATTTCGCAAGTTCGGAAAACTTGGTTATCTTGCCGGTGTATACGTCGTAAAGTTGTGCAAGCGTAAGGTCGGATACTATATCGTTGTCGTTGTTTACGATAACCGCAACCGCATCGAGGCAGATATTGAACGAGTCCAGAGCGTCTTTATCCACTTTTGCGGACGACATGCCGATTACGTTGCCGGCGGTGTCTTTTTCAGCTTCGCTGACGCCCACCGACGAACCTTTAACTTCGATGTCGAACAGGTCCGCGCCGTTCACGCCGTAGAGGTCTGCATAAGCCTTTGCCGCGAGAGTGATGAGTTTTTCCATGGAAGTGGAACCGCGGATTATTATCTTGCCGCCTGAGGGAAGAGCAGCCTGTTTTTCAAACTTTTCTACCTCAATCGGATCTTTACCGGTGTTGGCGCGCATTGCGGGGTCGGAAAGATATACGGTGCCGGCTTTGTCGCACAGCGCTTCGGCGGACGCGCTTTTAAGGAATTTGATAAAATCTTCGGCTACCGGTGTGTGAGTAATCCCTTTTTTGGTTACCAGCACGAACGGACGCTGAATTTTGTACGAGTGGTCAAGCACGGTTGCCTTACTCGGAGTAACGCCGCCCACTTTAATAACTTTAAAGGTGTCGTTTACCGAACCGAGCGAGATATATCCGATTGCCTGTTTGTCCGAGGTTACTTTGGTGATAACGCCTGCTGTTTCTTCCAAGCATACTGCCTTGTCGGTTGTGCGGAACACCTTTTCGCCGTTAACCTTGTCCAAAAGATGATTGGTTCCGTCGGTTACCACGGTGTCAAACGCTTCGCGGGTGCCGCTGGTCTTGGTTCTCGCAACCACCGTAATCTGTTTGTCGGGGTCGAATTTGTTGGACGAGCATGCCGTCGCAGGCAGGATTGCCGTGATTGCCGCAGCGATACACGCTATCGCCGCAATAATTTTCTTTTTCATTGTTGTTTTATCTCCTTTTTTGAAATCTACGCCTGCATTATACCGCCGTTTATCATTTCCCGCTATCACGTTTTGTTAAACCAAAGGTAAAGATTTTGTAAAAAAGGATGTTTTCGTGTTTTTTTGCCTTTTAAAGACGTTATATTTAAAGCTTCGCCCGGAGTGAGAGGCTTTAAATGGATATCTTCTTTTTTCAGGCGAAGAAAAAAGAAGCAAAAAAGTCGCCGGGACACTTGCGGCTGTGTCCCGGACCCCGCAACGCTTTTTGGGGTAAGTGAGTTTATAAAAGCTTGTTTTCTAATTGTACGGACAGGCGTCCTTTGGCTGTTCGATTATGGTTTTAAGCAAAAGCAGGAAAACCAATCCGGGTATTACAATAACCATAGCTTAAAAGTTTTTTGCCTACTTTTTTACAAAAAATTAAGGCTGGTTTCTCTTAACCAACAAAAGAGAAAACCAACCTTAGTCAAAATTATTTAAATTAGCTCAAAAGTTTTTTGCTTACTTTTTTACAAAAAAGTAAGTCAGAAAAGTTCCGGAATATCAAGCTTGATTTCCTTGCCTTCGTTTGCCGACTGCGCAATACCGGACAGAATAGCCTGATTGTACAGTATCTGGCTGGTGGGAACGGGCGCGGGAGGGCCGTTCTTCACCGCGTCGAGGAAGGAGCGGATTTTTTTGTCGAACAGGGATATGCCGGGAGTCTGCGGAATAATAGGCACAACCGTCTCGGTCTGCTGCCCGCAAACTTCGTGGTAAATCTTCATGGGTCCGCCGACGGTGCCGTTCCAGCAGTCGGTGGAAGGAATACGCAGTCCACCCTTGGTTCCGAGAATAATGGTGTCGCCGGGGGTGTCGATATTCATCGCCCACGCGATACGGAAATCGAGAATAATGTCGCCTTCAAGACGAATGAACGCAGCCGCGAAGTCGTCCACGCCGAACTTTTCGGCATAGTCGTGGTGTTCGCCGTAACCGCAATAGTTGGGGTCTTTTCCGAAGAACGCCGACTTATAACCCGAAACGGTGAGGGGCTTGGGATATCCGATCGCGTTAAGCACCATGTCCAAAGAATAGCAGCCGATGTCCGCAAGCGCGCCCAGTCCCGCAGTCTTGTCTTCTATGAAAGAAGTGCCAAACGGAGTGGGTATGCCTCTGCGTCTGCCGCCGCCCGTCTGAATATAATAAATCTTGCCCAGTTCGCCGCTTTCGACAATCTTTTTGATCATCTTCATGTTTTCGTCGAGACGGGGCTGGAAGCCGATGGACAGCACTTTGCCGCTCTTTTTTTCGGCTTTCACTATTTCTACCGCCTCATCGAGAGTAACGCACATAGGCTTTTCGAGAAGCACGTTAAGTCCTGCGTTAAGCGAATCTATAGCGCATACGGCGTGAGTGCGATTGTAAGTGCATACGCTGACGGCGTCCAGCTTCAAGCTTTTGTCCGCTATCATTTCGGCGTGATCTTTGTAGTCGGTTTTTACGTTTTCCAAACCGAATTTTTCAAAAAAAGCCTTTGCTTTGCCGGGAATGAGATCGGCACCGGCGACTATTTCCACGTCGGGTTGCTTTAAGTAACTTGCGATATGAGACTCTGCAATCCAGCCCGTTCCGATAATGCCTATGTGTAATTTTTTTGTCGTATCGACTTTTTCTTCGGCTTTAGCCGCGTATCTGTACGCGTCAAGCCCGTTCACATTTGCCATTTTCCTTATATCCTCCGAATTTTCGTTTAGATTAACTATATGATAGCACCGAATTTTAACTTTTTCTTGTCATATCGGGCTATTTATTTCCCAAATATTGACGTACGGACAATCGGAAAAAGGACAAAGCGGAAATAATCGTTAAATGTTTTCGTGGAAAAAATCGAGATTGCCCCGAATACGCGCGTCGTCGGGGGAAAGAGACAACGCTCTTTCGGCAGCCGAAGCGGCAAGCGCAACCTGCCCCGTCTTGTAGTACGCTATGGACAGCACGTCGTATGGGTACGAAGAAAAACTTTCCGGGTCGTTTAAGTACGAGGAGGACGGCTTTTCTATTTTCAATGCTTCGCCTATCGCGAAAATAACGCCTTCCCAGTTTTCTTTTCCGTAAAAATATTTTCCGAGAGCTATCCACGGCTCGCGTGAAAACGGATATTCGCCCGCCGACATAATATAGCTCCTGAGCGCGTTTTTATCGTCGCCCAGGCGTGCGTATGCGTTAGCCAAAAACCTTCTCGACGCGCTCCGCTCCTCGTCCCAGCATGCCGACGGCAACGAAAGATGCCGTGTAAGCTCGCGCACGCACTCGGCGTTTTTGCCGCGGAAATAATATTCTCTGCCCAGATAAAAGCTGTTGCGGTCGTTTTCTGGTTCTTCTTTAACAGCCTGCTCCAGAAGAGGAAGGTACTGCGCGCGCGACTTGTCGTCGTCCGGCATGTGAATCAGCTTTGCGCCGGGTATTTCGCACTCGACAAGCCGAACGCCGGGCATAGGTGACACAACTTCGTGTACTATCCCTTTCCAGACAAAGCCGCTGCGGCGGTGTATCTTCTTTATATAAAAAGTAATGCCGTCGCTGCCGTCTTTGTTTTGCGACCACGCATAGTAGCACGAAAAAAGATTGGCGCCGTGGTTATCCGCAGCCGCTTTTTCCAATTTTTGCCGCCAGCCGGGCAGAAAAACTTCGTCTATGTCCACCGAAACGCATATATCCGCGTCATCCGGGACAAGCGAAAGCGCACGGTTTCTTGCCGTATCGAATCGCCACGGCATGATATTCTCCGTTTTTACAACAGCTCCCGACTTTTCGAGAATTTTAACCGTGTCGTCGGAAGAACCCGTGTCCAGAACAAAAACGCCGTCGGCCTCTTTTACCGATTCGTACCACCGCGCGGCAAACTTTTCCTCGTTTTTCGCAATAGCATACACATATATTTTCATAGTGATTTTTATGCCCGAAAAAGCAATCGGGTTACTTTTTTTACGACCCGACCGACCGTATTTTTCTTCCGGAACAAAACCTTCTGCAGCCTGTAATTATAAGCGATAAGAAATAAGATAGTTTTAGTGTACATAATATTATGTCAAAATGACAGTTTCTGACACACATTGTTTCATTTTTCAAGAATACATAAAAAATTTAAATTTATTTCCCCGCATTTATTATAATTCAGTTGACTATAAGAAAGTTTTGTGATATTCTTTTAATGCGGACTACTTATCGGATATTACGTTCAAACGACAGACATATATCGTTTTTCCGTAAGCTCGCTGATCGGCGACAGTCAATAATATGCCGCAAAAAAATATTACAGGAGAGTACAAAAATGAAGAAAAACAAGGTTTTGCTCGGCGCGGTAGCCGCAATCGCACTTTGCGTTTGCATGCTGGTCGGCGCAACGTATGCATGGATGACCGATACTGCCGTATCGTCCAACAACGTTATCAAAGCGGGCAGTCTTACCGTAGGTGTGGAATACACGCTTGACGGAGAAAACTGAAAGGATCTTAAAGGAGCCGACGATTTGTTCAAAGACAGCGTTTGGGAACCCGGTTACACCAAGGTTATCGCATTGCGCGTAACCAATAAAGGAAATGTCGCACTCAAATTCAATTGGGGCATCAATTTAGTTTCGGAAACCATGGGCGTAAACAAGGCGGGCGAAGAATACTCTTTGTCGCAGTATCTAGAATGCGCTTATTCAGGCATGCAGGAATGGTCGGAAGACAATGTGATAGCACAGATTTTTTTACAGCTGGCTTTCGATCGCGAACAACAAAAGGCAATAGGCTGGACTAAATGCACGTTTGCAGAAATGTGCGCGCCGCAGCAGCAAATAACGCTGGTGCCCGGACAGCAGGTTATCGGAATGATGAAAATATGCATGCCCGAAACAGTCGGCAACGAGGTAAACGCCCGCACTCCCGACGAAGCTTCTAAAATCGAAATGGGAGTTATCGTCGTAGCAACGCAGGCGCCCGTGGAAAGCGACGGTTTTGACAATAAGTACGACGAAAACGCTCGGTAAGTAAAGAAAACCGTGCAGGCGTAGTCAGGATCACTATGAGCGGCGTTGACGTTTCCTCGGTTTTAGGATAACGTAAACGCAGTATGGTACGACGGAACCGGTGAGAACGTCACTGTTACCGGATGTACCGAAAAGAAAGATAAGACCACCGTCTTTAAAGGAAAAAAGAAGAGATATTTTTACCTTTCTTTCTCTTTACATTGTCGGGATAGGGCCGGCAAAAAAAGAATCGTCGTTCGTACAATGCGAGCGGCGATTTCTTTTTGCGTCGGAACGGTTTTTTTCGGGTGTGGCGATATATATAACCGATATATCCGTACAAACTGTTTCACGCCGATATCATAATTGAGAAAAGAAGGTTTTTCGCTTGCAAAACATTACCTTTTGTGCTAAAATGTATTAACTTTCGATTTGTACTGAGAGGATGGATGATTATGGCGGAGAAAACCGCGAAAAAGCATGAAATAGATATGACGGAGGGCAAGCTTTTCCCAAAAATTTTTGCGTTTGCCATGCCGCTTATTCTTACAAGCGTTTTGCAGTTGTTGTTCAATTCGGCGGATATGATAGTTGTCGGAAAGTTTGTAAACAACGACGCCGTGGGCGCAGTGGGATCCACCGGTTCTCTTAACGCTCTTCTCACCAATTTCGCAATCGGATTGTCTGTCGGCGCAGGCGTAGTACTTGCCGGCGCGTTCGGCGCAAAGAACGCCAAATACGGCGGCGTCGTTTTGCACACATCCATGGTTGTAAGCGTAATCGCAGGCATATTGTTCGGAGCGGTGGGTTTTTTCGTTGCCCGCCCGCTTCTCGGAGTTATGGGAACGCCGGCCGTTCAGCTGGACGACGCCGCTACCTATCTTGAAATAGTATGCCTCGGATGCCCGTTTTCCATGGTGTACAACTTCGGAGCGTCCATGCTGCGCGCAACCGGCGACACCAAACGTCCGCTTATTTATCTTACGGCGGCAGGCGTTATAAACATTATCGTAAACGTAATTACCGTAGTTTGCTTCCGCATGGGGGTAGCCGGCGTTGCAATCGCAACCATTTTCAGTCAGGCGGTTTCAGCGGTACTCGTAGTTATCACGCTTATTAAAAACAAGGGGTTCATTCGTCTTTCGTTCAAAAATCTTAAAATAGACGGGAGGGCGTTGGGCGAGATTATGCGCCTCGGAGTTCCAACCGGACTTCAAAGCACGCTGTTCAACATTTCCAACGTTTTATTACAGTCGGCGGTAAACGGCTTTGGCAGCGACGTGGTAAACGGCTGTTCGCTCGCATCGCAGATAGAGGGGTATGTGTACGTTATCATGGCAAGCATAAGCGCAACCGCTCTTACCGCAGTGGGACAAAACTATGGCGCACACGACTATAAAAGAATACGCCGAAGCGTGAAGATAAGCGTTGTTTTCGTTGCTGTCGCCGGCATTGTGGCGGGCAGCCTTGCCGTTGCGTTCCACGTTCCGCTATGTAAAGTATTCATGAACGGAGAATGTTCTCCCGAGGACACTCGGAAAATTATCGGCTACGCTTTCGAAAAACTCATTATAATCGGAGGAACGTATTTCCTTGACGGAATAATGGAAGTTATAACTTATTCGCTGCGCGGAGTGGGATATTCCATTACTTCTATGCTGATAGTTCTTGTGGGAACGTGCGCTTTCCGTATACTTTGGATATTCGGCATATTCCCTCTGCACAGACAGCTTTGGTTTTTGTTTATGTTGTATCCGCTGTCATGGTTAATTACTCTGACCGTTGCATGGATATGGCTTGCCGTCGTCCTGAATCGCGACGAAAAAAAACTTAACGAGAAAATTTCCGACGGACAATTTGCCGAAGATATGCCTTCTGCCGAAAACGCATAATTCGGCAAGGCTTTACGGGGTTTCCTGTTTTTTTGAGGGAAAAGACTTTACAAAACGCCGTGTTTTGTGCTAAAATATATTTGTACGGGCCAGTAACGGCATCGATTGCCGTCTGCGGAACGGAAAAGCACGTCGGAGGTTCGGCTCCGTTAAAAACGAAACTTAAATTTAAACGCTAACAATAGCAAAACCTACAGCGCTCCCGTAGCGCTCGCTGCTTAATTTAATTTTAAGCACCGTTTCTCTTTCCGTTGCCCACGGCGGAGAAAGAAACGCCATTTCAAGTGGGGTATCGCCCGGACGGAATAACCTTCTTTCGTCCGTCGCGGGACTTTGAAGGCGTGGGATAAAAGAGTTCGTTTGCGGAATCTTTTTCCCGAAATCAAACGCAGACTAAACGTGTAGAAAGCCTTTCTTACGGCGGTAAGACCGCGGTTCAACTCCGCGCTGGTCCACCATTTTTACAGTACGAAAAAACGTAAATCCGGAAAAGCGCAAGCGTCATAATGCTTGTGCTTTTTTCGTTTCGGAATGTAGCGGTTTTAAAAAACAACAAAGCTTGTATTCAACAGCCGTATTTGCCGGTTTTTTGTTGCCGACGGAGCAGGCATAATTGTTTGACTTTCGGCAGTGAAATATATATAATCAAAGAAGAAACTGTATTTGCGGACGCATGGCTTGCGGAATATACCAGGGATAAAACTATGATTATGAAAAAGAATAAGACAAATAAATTAAAAAAAATAAAGCTTTCAACGGCGCTTGCAGTAAGCTTTGCAATAATACTCGGCATAGCGGCGGTAAGTTTTGCGAATACGCTGCAAAATAACCAAAACATCCGGAACAAGAGCTTGTATAAAGAACCGTCGGCAAATGCTTATACGGAGCCGGCATCCGACAAGAAAGCGGAAGATTATACAATAGCCGCGCCGGAAGAAAAATCAAACCGGGAATGGGACATAAGCACCGAACAGCGACTCAGGCTTACACTTGGTCCGTATTATTCCAAAGACGGCAAATATGCCGCTCCTATAATTCCCGTTTACACTATTCAGAAGACAAGAAGCGACACGGAGAATATTGTAATTGTCATTTGCGGCGAAGGGTATACCGAAAGTCAGCAACAAAAGTTTATCGATGACGTCAAAAAGGTGTGGAACGGAGCTATGCGGTACGAACCGTATCGTAGTTATGCCGACCGCTTTAATGTGTACGCTCTTTGTACGGCATCGGAATCGAGTTTCGGAAGCGGAGGCAGTACGTTTTTCGATGTGGTTGTGGGATCTAACAATTCTTCGTCAATATCGACGAACATGGGAAATCCTTGGAAAAACCATATTTTCGAGAGATGTATAGGTCCTGCGTTTATCGAGCAGATACACGACGCGCATATTCCCGACAAAACCGAACCGGATACAATGTATTGGGAAGACAGCGACCAATATCCGCCGTTTTACTACGTTCATAATTATATTAATCAGTTTGCTTTGCTTGTCAATACCGATCGGAACTTTGGCGACGCATATACAAACTTTCCGTTTGGTTTTCATTATTTCATAACTCCGTCCGACAGTTATCGTGCGCCGCAGACTTTTGCACACGAGCTTGGACACGGTTTGCTCGGGCTTGGAGACGAGTATATGGACAGAGTGAATGAGCAAACGGATATTACATCGCTCAATGTTGCCTGCAATGTCAATCCGGAACAAGTAAAATGGAAAAAACTGCTGGGGTTCAGAAAAACTTATTCTTGTCCTTCGCAAACGTACGGCAATGCTTATAATTCAAGCTACGAATGCCTTATGCGCGACACCGATTATCCGTTCTGCGAAGTTTGCAGATTGCAGGGATACAAGAGGCTGTCCCAACTTGTCGACGGGAAAAGTCTCTATGTAGCCGATCCCGAAGTCAGGAAATACACCGGGAGGTATTGCAAGCCGTCCGATTTTGCGGATACTACTCACAAAGGATACTTCGATTTTGCCGGCTATCGCAGCGACGTTCTTCTCGGAGGCGCGAATAAAAACAAATTCGGCACACATATGGAGGGCGAAGAAATCGAGCTTCGCACGATTGTTCAGAATCTGTCGGACGTAACGAAGCGTTATGTTACCATGAAGGTTTGGATAAAGCGAGCCGACGGCAGTATTGCTACCGCCGGCGACGGCAGCAGGCTTGAGGCAACTCAAATCTTTACCATACCCGTGTGGAGCGAAAAAAGCAAATTCTGGCCTAAAGGGGCATTGGGATACGACGGCAGCGATTTCAATTCCGGACTTGAAAGCTGTGCGATGATTTATCGCATTCCGCCCTGCGCGGTTTTGAAAAACGGCGACACGGTTGCTTTCGAAGTGACCGATGAGAAAGGAAATATCCTTGCCGACGACAACACGGAAACTCGGGTTTACGCAAACATAAACATCGAGTACAGGTTTAGTGACGGCAGTGAAATTCCCAACACCCAAAAATCAGTTATACCGGTTGCGGTCGGAGGTAAGCTTGATTGGAAGGCTCCCCCGACGCTTTTCGGGTATAATTTTGCCGGGGCAACGGGGCATGACCAAACGGTAATGCGTGACGGTCAAACGGTGACCTATTATTATACCGTTAAGCCAAACGCTCATACTCACGATTGGGGAGATTGGGTGAGTAACGGCGACAATACGCACACCCGCATTTGCAGGAAAGACGGCAGCCATACCGAAACGGCAGACTGTTCGGGCGGCACGGCAACTTGCGGGGAAAAAGCGGTTTGCTCGGTTTGCGGCGCGGAATACGGCGATAAATCCGCTCACGACTGGGGAGAAGTAAAATATACCTGGACGAGTGAAAAAACTTGCATGGCGGAAAGAGTATGCAAACGCGACAAAGCGCATATCGAAAGCGAAACGGTAACCGCAATCGAAACGGAAGAAAAAGCGGCAACCTGCAAAGAAAAAGGCAAGATGAAATACACCGCTACGTTTGAAAACGCTGCGTTTATTATGCAGGAAAAGGAAGAGGACGTCGATTTCGCTCCGCATGATTACGGATCGCTTATGGAAGAAGTTTCTGCTACTTGTAAGGATAAAGGACTGAAAGCGCATTATAAATGTTCTGTTTGCGGTAAGTATTTTGACGAGAACAAAAAAGAAACGACCTATGAGGCACTGCAACTTCCCGTCAGCCCGTACTACGGACATCGGTTCGATTTCTGGCAGGAAGAGGTGTATGCGACTTGTCAGACCACCGGCAGAAAGGGATATAAATATTGTTTTGTTTGCAAAAAAAACTACGACGCAAGCAATAAGGAAATCACCGATTTTGTCATTCCCGTAAATCCCGACGGGCATAAATTGGGCGAACCGATTGCCGAAATTCCCGCGACGTGCAAGCAACCGGGAGTGAGGGCGCACAGAGATTGTATGCTATGCAAAAAGCATTGTGACCCGATAACCAAAAAAGAGATTGCGGACCTGACTATCCCTGCAACCGATAATCATACATTCGGAGAATGGATAGACGAAATCCCCGCAACAACCGAACACCCCGGCACGAAAGGACATAAAGACTGCACGGTTTGCGGAAAACATTTCGGTAGTGACGGCATTGAAATTACCGACCTTCTGATTGCCGTAACAAAAACGTATAACGTGATAATAAACGGCGAAAACAAAAAGTATGCGGAAGGAGAAAACGTAACCGTAACGGCACAAGACAAGGAAGGAAAAGAGTTTACGGGCTGGAAGGACGCAAACGGAAAAACAGTAAGTACCGACAAAACTTATACCTTTACCGTAACGGGTGAAACAAAGCTTACCGCCGTGTATAAAGACAACGCTTCGGGCGGCGAAATAAATCCCGCTCCCTCAAAGCAAGGGCTTTCGGGCGGAGCGATTGCGGGCATCGCGATATGTTCGGCAGCGGTTTTAGGACTTGGCGGATTTGCGATTTTCCTGTTTGTCGTGAAGAGAAAATCGTGTGCGGATTTAATCGCCGCGGTCAAGGCGTTTTTCGCCAAAAAGAAATAAGCCGAAAAATCACAATCGGTCGTTTGTAGTCAATGCGTACGGCACTATTGCGAAATCGTGCGCTTTGCGGTATTGCCCGCGCTTGGCATAAACGAACAAAAACCCGGAATAAGCCTCTTTTTAAGGGCGCGCATTCCGGGTTTTTTGTTTGGTTGTTTTTTTCGGGGGATTGGAAGAAAAAAGTCGGCTTATATCTAAAATATTATTGTTTGCATAGCGGGAAAAGTAAAATAAAATACAAAATGTGACAGAAATGTTAAAAAATTGTGCAAAACGGCTTGACTTTATAATGGTAGAGGGCTATAATATAACGGTGAAAATCGGTAAAAACTGTTGAATTAAATCAGTTATTTTGGCAGAAATATATCCGACGGACAAAAAGTTGACATCGATTTATTATAATTTGTTTGTCGAAATAAAAGTTAAAAGGAGAGAAAAAGTATGGAGTGTAAAAAATGCGGAATCGAAAACGACGATTCGGCGGTTTATTGTAAAAGCTGCGGCAGCAGGCTTGACGGAAAAATCAAGTGTCCCGGCTGCGGAGAGTACAACGACGAAGGCAGTGCGTTCTGCGTTCATTGCGGCGCCCGTATAGACGGGAAAAAGCCTTGTCCCCGATGCGGAACGCTGTCCGACGGAAAATTCTGTCAGGCGTGCGGAGCTTCTCTCGAAGAGAAAAAAACGTCTGCGTCCGACCCTGTAAAGTCGCAACCCGCGCCCAAAAGCACGGCGGCTCCCGTTACTTATTACAGAAGAGAGCCGTTTACGCTGTGGCAGAAAATATTGCGCATCGTTGGTAATTCGCTGGCAATGGCGGCGGTAACGTTCGCGGTTGCGTTTATGTTCATGTCCGGTCTTAAAACTACGCTCGGCGGCGAAGCAAATCCCAAGGTCACGTATTATTTTCTTGAAATTTTCAACGACGTCGATAAAATAATAACCGCTAATCCCAATACCAACACGGCGCCGCTGTTATTGCAGGCAATCATAGCGTTCGGTATTTACGCCGCAATGCTTATATATGTGTTTGTCAACTGGATAACAAGCCTGGTAAACTTCATAAAGACAACCAAAGGAGGTTGTCGTTATACAATTCTGGTCAAAGCCGCGTCCGCCGTATGCTTCTATATATTGGCAAACATGATTGTGCTTACGACATATTACAGCTATATCGATTATTCGGGCGAAGTGACGAAAATGACCTTAAACAAGTCAACCGAAACGGGAATTGCAGTGTCGGCGGTTTTAATTCTCGTCGCCGTGCTGTGTATTGCGGCTTCGGAATGGAGAAAAGGCAATACGGCGCACAATATAGTAAAATACGTTACTACCGCATGCGGCATTGCTTCGGCGGCGATAATGCTGTCCGTATTGTATACCAACGGCGTGGGAAGCACGGTAAGCTCGCATAAGGTTGTGACAAATGCGTTTACGGCAACGTACGTGTCATACGACGAAATCGAAGCTAACGCGTTTCTTCTTGGGTGCGGCGGCGTTTTCAATATAATCGCGGTTGCATTCTTCGGCGGAATTGTCAAGGGGTTTGTCGAAGGGATAGAGGATTACGTTGAAAAGAACGTAATCGTAAATTCTGCGGTGTGTTTCGGCTTTATCGTTACGGCTGTTTCTTCTTTGAGAATGGGATGTCAGGGCAGCGAGATGACGGTGGTAAACGCCATTCCCGTGGCGATATGCGGAGCGGTAACGCTTGCGGTTGCGATAACAACGTTCGTTCTTCGCAAGAAGTTCGTAGTAAAACCGCCCAAGCCCGCTGCTCCCGCACCCGAAGAACAGCCCGCTCAGACGGCAAACTAAAAAATAAATCGGCTTAATCGCCGCTATTAACAACAAAAAACGACCCGATTATGCAAAAACGTCGGATCGTTTTTTTGTAAAAGGTATTTTGTAATCAATCGTCGACTTTACCTGTTCCGGCAACCTTTTTTGACGAAAAGCTGCACGCCTTCGAGGAATAAAACAGTTTTTACCGCATGTATCCGGGCGATTTTGCAAAACGCTCAGAAATCGGGAGTGAAGCTTTTGTCCGACGAGGAGCGCAGCTGCGAATAGCCCTCTATGCCACGTTCGGCGGCGTGGGAAAGAACGCTGTCGTATTCGTAGGATGTTACTCTGCGGTTTAAATTTTTGTACGGCGAATTATTGAAGTCGGGAGTGTACTGGCTCATTATCGACATATACGCGCCGGGAAAATTATCGGCTACATAGTCCGCTATTTCCATGCTTTCGGCGCGGTGTCCGGGCAGAACGAGGTGGCGGATAACAACGCCGCTCGTAATAATTCCGTCGTCGTTTATTTCGACGCGCGGCTTTAAACGAAGCATTTTTTCAATTGCTCGCTTTGCGACTTCCGGATAATCGGGCGCAAGCGAGTATTTTTTTGCCGTTTCGGAGCTTATATACTTGAAATCGGGCAGAAAAACGTCTACAAAGCCTCCGAGAGCTTCGATTTGTTCGGGCAGGTCGTAACCGCCGCTGTTATATATTATCGGCTTGTCGGTAATTTTTCTTATTTGTTCAAGATATTCGCTAAGGTACGGAGTGTAGGGAGTGGGAGATACGAGGTCTACGCTTTCGGCTCCCGCGTCCAGCAGCTTTTTAATCTCTTCGGTAAAATCCCGTTTGGATACGGGCTTTCCGAAGTTTTCCGCTCCGCTTATCGCCGAGTTCTGGCAATAGCAACAGCGCAGATTGCAACCCGTGAAAAATACCGCCGCAGTGCCGTTTTTTCCGCAAATACCCGGTTCTTCCCACTTATGAAGCATAAACTTCGACACAAACACGCCGTCCGGGATACGACAAAAGCCGTCGCCGCGCGGTTTATTGCACTTTCGGGGACAACACGAACAAATCATGGCTTCTATCCTAAAAGCGCGATGGCGATGTTGCAATATACCATAAGCGACAGAGCGTCCACTATGGTGGTGATTATCGGGCTTGCCACGACGGCGGGATCGAGCTTAACCGCTTTTGCGATAAGAGGAAGCGAGCAGCCCACGAATTTCGCCGCAATAACCGTGATAGCCAGCGACAACGACACGATAAACGCGATCATCGGAGTGTAAGCAAAGCCGAACAGCAGTCTGTCCACGAGAGTCAGTTTTGCAAAGCAGACAAGTCCGAGCGAAATAGCCAGCAACATACCGGTGCGCAGTTCTTTCCACTGAACGCGGAACAAATCCTTGAATTTTATCTGATCGAGAGCAAGTCCGCGAATAACGGTTACGCACGCCTGCGAGCCTGCGTTTCCGCCCGTGTCCATAAGCATGGGAACGCACGCAATCAGAAGCGATCCTCCCAGCACGCTTAAATGTTCTTCGTAATTATTGAGAATAAGTCCCGTAAAAGTTGCCGAAACCATAAGTATCAGCAGCCACGGCAAACGGTGAAGAAATATGCTTATTACACCTGTTTTAAGATAGGGCTTATCGGACGGTACTATTGCGTGAATTCTCTCGATATCCTCGGTGTTTTCCGCCTGTATGACGTCCATTGCGTCGTCGACCGTTACGATACCCACAAGACGGTCTTCGTTGTCGACTACCGGCAAGGCGAGAAAACCGTATTTATTGATGATGCGCGCGACGTCTTCTTTGTCGTCCGAGGTGTGACAGTATATGACGTTTTCGGTCATTATGTCTTTGAGCTCGGTGTCGGGCGAGCTTAGCATAAGCGTTTTTGCGGTCACGATTCCGATGAGTTTGCTCTTGTTGTCCGTGACGTAGCAGGTGTATATCGTCTCTTTGTCGATGCCCGTTTTTCGTATCTGGTCGAACGCGTCTTTTACCGTCATATCCGGGCGGACGCGCACGAATTCCACCGTCATAATGCTGCCGGCGCTGTCTTTGTCGTACTTTAATATTTCGTTTATGCCGGCGCGCATTTCGTTGTCGGACTGCGCCAGCATACGTTTTACGACGTTTGCCGGCATTTCTTCTATGATGTCGACGGTATCGTCCACGAACAATTCGTCCATGACCGCTTTAAGTTCTTTATCCGACAGTTTGTCGATTAAAAACTGTTGAAGTTCGGAGTCCAGTTCGACAAACGTGTCCGCGGCAAGCGCTTTGGGAAGAATGCGAAAAACTATCGGAATTTCTTCTTTGTCGATTTCCGAAAAGATTTTTGCGATATCAACCGCTGGAATGGAGGCAAGAAGAGGTTTCAGCACCTTGAAATTCTTGTCTTCCAGAAGTTCCTTGATTTCTTCTTCCTCGGCAATACGAAAAGCGACGCTTTTGGGCATGTCCTCGATGATGTTTACCGTGTCGCCTACCGACACTTCGTCCATGACTTCTTTAAGCTGATCGTCGTGAAGTCCCGCAAGAATAATTTTTTGTCTGTCGGCGGGCAGTTCGATCAGTGCGTCCGCAACCGTGTCGGGGTTCAGTTCGCGGCACAAAAGCACGAGGTCGCCGTCCGCGACTTCGCCGAGTACGCCGGCAAGCGCTTCGGGGGTGTAATCCTCCAGCATATTCGCCATGCCGACAAAATCTCTATTCTGATAGAGAGAAGTTAATTGTTTATCCATAATGCTACCTTTGCTTTGAAAGGGAAACGCCGGCAGCGCAAACTTTTTTTAATGCCGGGAGAAGGCTTTTTCTTGTCTTCGCCCTAACGGGTCTGCGCTTAAACTACTGTCGTTATCCATTGTAAGCCTCCTCCTGAAAAATATTTCCGTTATCATTATAGTCTTCGGACAGCGATAAGTCAACCCGTCGGGCGGGGTTTTTTGCAAAAAATCGTAATTTTTTTGTCAACTCGCTTGTCAACCGCTTGAAAAAATCGTCAGGATTTGGTATAATATATGTTCGCAGGAAAATAAAC
>USKH01000002.1 GCA_900555125.1 uncultured Clostridium sp. | reverse complement strand
CCCCCTGCTCTGTAATATGGGCGCATTATTTTGGGACATATTATTCTTACAACTCTATTTTTTTGTCGTTCAAATACCGTAAACATGAGTCTTCCGCAAAATCGAAAACCAGTTTTTTTGCCGTAAGTCGCTGATATTTCGATCCGAAAGCACGGTTTATTTCGCACCTGCCGTATTTTCCGTCGCCTATTATCGGCAAATCGTGATAGGCAAGGCATGCCCGTATCTGGTGTGTAAATCCGCCCGAGATGCGCACGCAAAGCAAAGCAGTCTTGCCCGAACTTTTAATTACACTGTAATATGTTTCGGTTTTTTGATAGCCGGCGGCGGGAGCGGAGCGCACCGAAACAAACTTTTTTGACGCGTCTTTTTTCATATAATCGATAAAAACGCCGTTTTTATTTTCCGGCGTTCCGAAAACTTCGGCTTCGTAATATTTTTTAATTCTTTCCTCTTTCAGCGCGCGCAAAAACGCCTCGAACGCTTCACGGGTTTTTGCAAACATCACAAGACCTGACGTATTTCTGTCGATGCGATGGACGGGGATAATACATTTTCCCGCTTTTTTAAGTTCGTCCGCTACGTTTTTTTCGCCGTCGCACACCTCGATTTCCTTGCCTTTGTTTACGAAAAGAACATTTTCATCCTCGTAAAATATTGTAAAATTCGGGCGGAATGCGCTGTCCGGCAGAAAAATCGTAATTTCATCGCCGGGTACGACATCCGAGTTTTCGCGCTGTTTTATTCCGTTTACCGCTACGTCTTTTTTGCGAAGTGCGGCGGAAAAAGCGGAATAGCTTGCGCCTTCCACGTTTTTTTCGAGCGATTTCAGCAATTTTTCTGCGCGATTTGCGGTAAACGTTATCTTTTTCATGCTTTAATTGTACTAAAATTCGGGCAAAATTGCAATCGTTTTTACATTTGTAAACCGAAAAAAAGTCCAATCGTTTGGACAAGAACGTCTTTTTTATCTGAATTTAATCAAAAAGTTTGAAATTATTGCCGAAATCGCTTGACATTTTCGGCACGGTTGCATATAATATAAACAGTTGAACAACCATTCAACCATTCAATCGAAAGGATCGAAAGAAAATTCGATTGAAGCGTAATTAAAAACGGAGACAAGCGTATGACGGAAGACAACGAAAAAGAACTTGACGGCGAAATGTGCGATTGCGAGCACGTGCACAGCGACGTGGTCGAATACGTCGAAAACGTGTTGCCGGATGAGGACGTTCTGTACGAAATAGCCGAGCTTTTCAAGGTGTTCGGCGACTCCACCCGAACGCGCATAATATCGGCTCTGTTTGAAAAGGAGCTTTGCGTGTGCGATATAGCGGATTTGCTTCATATGACAAAATCGGCGGTGTCGCATCAATTGCGTACGCTCCGGCAGACCAAAATAGTAAAGAGCAGGAGAAGCGGAAAGGAAATATTCTATTCGCTGGACGACGAACATATTAAAAAGATTTATCAGATGGCTCTCGAACATCTTAAGGAGGACTAACTTATGAAAAAAGTAATCAGACTCGAAGACCTGGACTGCGCAAACTGCGCTGCCGAAATGGAAAACAACGTTAAAAAAATCAACGGCATCAACAACGCATCCGTAAGCTTTATGAACCAGAAGATGATTCTCGAAATCGAAGAGGAGCGCGCCGACGAAATTCTGAAGGAAGTCAAAAAAGTGTGCGCTAAGGTCGAACCCGACTGCGTGCTGCATATTTAATTATGAAAAAACTGTCGAAAAATAAACAAACTCTTATAAGAATTGCCGTTGCGACTGTTTTACTTACGGCGGGAATGACGCTGAATCACTTCGGCTTATTTTGGATTGCGCTTGCCGCATATGTCGCGGGGGATGTTGTAGTCGGCTACGACGTAATTATCAAAGCATGCAAAAATATTGCGCGCGGCAGAGTTTTCGACGAAAACTTTTTGATGATAGTGGCGTCGGTGGGTGCGTTCTGCATAAAGGAATTTCCCGAAGCTGTTGCGGTACTCACGCTTTACCAGCTGGGCGAAGTATTTCAGCGTTACGCCGTCGGAAAATCGCGCGGCAGCATTTCTTCGCTGCTCGAACTTCGCCCCGATTGCGCATATGTTCTGCGTAGCGGCGAAGAAGTGAAAGTCGAACCGGAAGAAGTATCGGTCGGAGACATAATAGTGGTGCACGTGGGCGACAGAATTCCGCTTGACGGCGTTATCGAAAGCGGCACCACTTATCTCGACGTAAAGGCGCTCACCGGCGAAAGCGTTCCCGTGCAAGCAAAAGAGGGCGACAGCGTGCTTTCGGGCAGCATAAATCAATCGGGAGTAATTCATGTGCGCGCTACCACCGAATACGAGGGCAGTACGGTTGCGCGTATACTCGATCTTGCCGAAAACGCCGCCGATAAAAAAGCAAAAGCCGAAAACTTCATTTCGCGTTTCGCGCTTGTGTACACGCCTATAGTCGTTGCGCTTGCCGTGATAGTTGGCATAATTCCGCCGCTGTTCGACCATGACTGGACGCGTTGGATCGAAACCGCGCTCAATTTTTTGGTCGTGTCCTGCCCGTGCGCGATAGTAATAAGCGTTCCGATGGCGTTTTTCTGCGGAATAGGTGCGGCATCGCGTTGCGGACTGCTGGTTAAAGGCAGCAACTATGTGGAAATGCTTGCACGTGCAAACGTCTACGCTATGGATAAAACCGGAACTGTTACCAAAGGCGAATTTTCGGTGTCGGACGTCGTTCCCGCCGAAAACAAAGAAGAAATTCTTTCGCTTGCCGCAATTGCCGAAAGCGGCTCCATGCACCCCATCGCACTTGCAATCAAAAACGCTGCAAGTTCTGACTCCGCAGGCTGGGAACTCACCGAAATAAGCGGAAAAGGCACGGTTGCGCGTAAGGACGGCGACGTTATTCTTGCCGGCAGCGCAAAACTCATGCGCGACAATGATATTGTTTTCAATCCCGTCGATCTGTTCGGAAGCGTGGTGTACGTTGCCAAAAACGGCGAATACAAAGGCGTTATAGTCGTTCGCGACACTCTCAAAGAGGGCGCAAAAGAGGCTATTTCCGACCTTAAAAAGAGAGGAGCAAAAACGGTTATGCTCACCGGCGACAACAAACTCACCGCCGAGCACGTCGCGAAGGAAGCCGGTATCGACGCCGTTTACGCCGAACTTCTGCCCGGCGACAAAGTGGAAAAAATAGAAGAACTTATAAAGGACAAGAAAAAAGGCGACGTGGTTGCTTATCTCGGCGACGGAATAAACGACGCCCCCTCGCTTGTTCGTGCGGACGTCGGTATTGCAATGGGCAGTATCGGAAGCGACAGCGCAGTAGAAGCCGCCGACGCGGTCCTTATGTACGGCGATCTTCGCATGCTGGATAAAGCAGCCGCCGTATGCCGCAAAACGTTACGTATAGTAAAAGAAAACATAGTTTTGTCGCTGGTCGTCAAAATAGGAATAATGGTTCTGTCGGTAGTGGGGCTGGGCAATATGTGGTTGTCGGTTTCGGGAGATGTCGGCGTTGCGATGCTTGCCATACTCAATGCGCTTCGCCTTTCCGCCGGTAAAAACAAGAAAAGTACGGAGAAATAAATGCGATTTTGCAGATGTGAAATGCTGATCGGCGCAGACGCGCTCGAAAATTTGAAAAATTCGTCGGTTGCGGTGTTCGGAGTAGGCGGAGTAGGCGGATATGTCGTTGAAGCGTTAACGCGCAGCGGCGTCGGTCGTATTGCGATTATCGATAAAGACGTCGTGGACGAAAGCAATATAAACCGTCAGATAGTGGCTCTTACAAGCACGATAGGCAAAAACAAAGTAGACGTGATGAAACAGCGTATGCTGGACATTAATCCGGACGTAAAAGTCGAAGCGTACTGCGAATTTTATCTGCCCGACAACGCCGATTTTATAGAACTCGGCTCTTTCGATTACGTCGTGGACGCGATAGACAACGTTACCGCTAAAATCGAGCTGATAAAGCGTTGCAAACAAGCGGACGTTCCGATCATAAGCGCAATGGGAGCGGGAAACAAACTCGATCCAACGAGAATAGAAATAGCGGATATTTCAAAAACTTCCGTATGTCCGCTTGCAAAGGTTATTCGTCGCAAGCTTGCCGACCTCGGGATCGAAGGCGTTACGGTTGCCTATACAAGGGAAATTCCCGCAAACGCTTCGGGAGGCAGAACGCCTGCCAGCATGATGCCTGTGCCGGCTGCCATGGGACTTACGATGGCAAGCAAAGTGCTGCGCGATCTTTCCGGAATGCGGATTAAATCAAAAAGTTAAAGCTGCCCTTACGGGTAGTTTTTTTTATAAGGTAAAGTTAAACCCGAAATTTTTTTATTATTTCTCTGTTAAATACACGTTTCGGGGTCAAAAACATACGCAGTACGGCATATATTATATCTTAACGAAAAGCGTTTTTTCGCGCAGTAAATTTCTGCAAAGCAAAACTGAAAAACACTTGAAAAATTCACATAAAAGAGGTATAATGTATGCGTGAAGATTTTTTGTTTCGCTATACGACTTTGGGCGTGGGCGGAAAGACCCGCATTTTCGTGGCGGAAAAGCCCGAAGAATTGTGCGAGTGCAATTCCGTGATACTCGGCGGAGGCAGTAACGTGCTTGCGGGCGAGCGAAATCTTCCCGATTTTATAATAAACCGCGTTGAGGGAGCGGAATTTTCTGCAGAAAAGGTTACGGCGTATTCGGGCGAAAAGTTAAGTCGCATCTGCGCTCGGGCAACGCTATCCGGTCTTGGCGGACTGGAATGGGCGTGGGGGCTTCCCGGAACGCTTGGCGGCGCAATAGTCGGAAACGCAGGCGCGAACGGCAGCGATATTTCGTCCCTTGTGAATAGCGTAACCGTTTTCAGAAGCGGCAACGTAATAAACTTAACGCGCGTTGAATGCGGCTTTCGTTATCGCGGCAGCGGCTTTTTGCCCGGCGACGTAATAATTTCCGCCCAACTTAATTTATTAAAGCGGCATTTTTCGGAAATAGAAAAAAACCTTAAAAAAGCGAAGCAAACGCGTGCGCGTCAGCCCAAAGGAAAATCCGCAGGTTGTACGTTTAAAAATCCCCCCGGACTATCGATGGGCAAAATCATTGACCAACTCGGTCTCAAAGGGCAGCGGATCGGCGGTGCGAAAATTTCGGAAAAGCACGCGAATTTCATTGTAAACGACTGCGGAGCGTCGTCCGCCGACGTGTACGAGCTTATAAATTTAATCGAACAAAAGACAGAGAGTGCATTCGGGTTTATTCCCGAACGCGAGATAAAGATATTCGGAGATTTTTGATGTATTTCGGAGATTACCACACTCACACGACATTCAGCCACGGCACGGGATCCGTCGAGGATAACGTAGCTTCTGCGCGCGCTCTCGGACTGAAAGAAATAGCAATAACCGACCACGGGTTCGGGCATATGGCGTATGCGGTAAAGCGAAGTGCTTTCCCTGTTATGCGCGCCCGGGCCGACGAGCTTAATAAAAAATACGACGATGTCAAAGTGTACGTCGGGCTTGAATGCAATCTCATTTCAAGCAATGGCGATATAGATCTTAAAGAGGGCGAAGAAAAACTTCTTGACATTGTTGTGTGCGGCTTCCACAAGGGAGCTTATCCCCAAAATTTCGGACAGGCTTTTTCGTTTGCGCTGCCTAATCTTTGGTATTCCGCAATCGGGAAGTCCGGCAAAAAAAACATTGTCCGCAATACCGACGCATATATCAAAATGCTCGAAAAACATAAAATAGACATTATTTCGCATATGAACTACGCAATTTGCGCCGACGCCGTGGAAGTGGCGAAAGCCTGCAAGCATTTCGGAACGCTGGTCGAACTTAACGGCAAGCGCGTAAATCTTACAGATGCGGAAATAGAAAAAATGATTGAGAACGGCGTTGATTTCATTGTGGACAGCGACGCTCATTCTCCCGGTAAGGTAGGCGACTTTTCGGTGCCGCAAACTGTTGTCGACAGACTGCATATTCCTGCCGAAAGAATTGCGAATTTCGATAAAAAACCGGTTTTCAGGAGTCGGAAAAAGTGAACTATTCTCAACTTGCAAAAAACGAAGTGGTAAAGCTTAAATTCGGCGCCGATTGCTGTCGCACGGCGTTTTTATCGGCTGTTATACACTCCACAGGTTCGGTTGTCATACGAGATAAAACGCTTGCGGTGGAGATTGTTTCCGAAAACGAAGAGCTGCTGGAAAAAACCTCTTCCATAATAATAGATTTTTACGGATTCGAGCCGATAAAGGCGGGCAGAAAGCTTATTTTAAGCGGCGACGCGGCAATGCTGGTTATGCACGACGTTGGCATTTTCAGGCTCGAAGACGGTCACACCGTTGTAGAGGAAGGCATTTTGCCATCGCTTGTCGAAAGCGACTGTTGTGCGGTCAATTATATTCGCGGAGTATTTTTGGGAGCAGGCAGCATTTCGGCAAAAGCCGGCTATCATCTCGAATTCGGCGTGTCCAATCCCGAGTTCGCCGCCGATTTTTCCTCGCTTCTGGAGAGATTTTCTCTTCCCGCAAAAACAATAGTGCGCGAAAAAAAAATAATAGTATACTTAAAGGGCAGCGAAACGGTGTGCGACTGTCTGGCTCTTACCGGTGCCAGTAAGGCGGTCATCGCGCTTAACGACGAGCTTGCCATACGCGACGTGCGCCGTCGCTCAAACCGCGTAAACAACTGCGAATATGCCAATATCGGCAAAACGGTGGACGCTGCCGTAAGACAGATAGAAGCCATCAAAAAGCTGAAAAAAAGCGGACAATACGAGCTTTTGCCCGAAAAACTGATAGAAGTTGCCGAGTGTCGCACCGACAATCCCGAACTCAGCCTTGCCGAAATATCCTCTTTGACCGGCATTGCCAGAAGCACGGTCAAAAACAGGCTTAACAAGATTGTCGAGCTTGCCGAAAACACAAAGGAGAAAAACTGATGCCCGATTTCGTTCATTTACATTTACACACAGAATACAGTTTGCTGGACGGCGCTACGCGTCTTCCGGCTATTTTCGATAAGTGCGGAAAACTGGGCATGCCCGCTGTCGCAATTACCGATCACGGAAATATGTACGGCGCGCTCGAATTCGTAAAAACGGCAATCCGTTACACCGATCCAAAAGCCGATCCGTTCGATTTTATAAAGGAACGCCGCCCGTTTAAGGTAAAACCAATTATCGGGTGCGAAGTATACGTCACCGAAAACATGGACGTGCGCGTTGCCGCAGGCGGAAAAATGCCCAAACTCAATCACCTCGTGCTGCTTGCAAAAAACGAAACCGGCTATAAAAATCTTATAAAAATGGTCAGCGAGGGCTATACCCGCGGGCTTTACTACAAGCCGAGAATAGATTTCAATCTGCTTAAAGACCACGCCGAGGGCATAATCTGTCTTTCCGCGTGCCTTGCCGGCGAACTTCCGCAGGCACTGCTTAATAACGATATGGACAAGGCGTATGAGGTAGTGGACAGATACAAGGCGCTGTTCGGCGACGACTACTACGTCGAAATTCAGGATCACAACATTGCCGATCAGAAGCGCATTCTGCCGCTACTTATAAAAGTGGCGCGCGACCGCGGAGTGAAAATAGTGGCAACCAACGACGTGCATTACCTCAACAAAGAGGACAGCCTTATGCAAAAGGTGCTGCAATGCATTTCGTTCCGTCGTACGCTCGACCTCGAAACCGAGCTTAAAGAACAGGCTGCGGACATTTCACTCCCGTCAAACGACGACGGATATTTTCCGACGCGCGAGTTTTATCTCAAAACCGCCGAAGAAATGGAAAAGGTGTTCCCGATGCTCCCCGAGGCACTCGCCAATACGATTGAAATAGCGGATAAATGCGAGTGCTATTTTTTCCGCCGCGAACCGCTTAATCCGTTTTACATTCCGGAAGACGGCTCGACGCCCGAGGATTTTATCCGCAGGCTTACGTACGAGGGGCTTAAAAAGAAATACGGCAACGTTACCGAAGAAATACGTTCGCGCGCTGAGTACGAACTGGGGATAATAAGCAGCATGCACTTCGTCGAATACTTCCTGGTCGTGTGGGACTACATCAACTGGTCGGAAACGCACGGCGTTCCGGTAGGACCCGGACGAGGCAGCGGCGTCGGCAGTATAGTGGCGTACGCAATCGGCATAACCAAAGTCGATCCGCTTAAATATAATCTGTTCTTCGAGCGATTCTTAAACCCGGAACGTGTATCCAACCCCGACTTCGACGTCGACTTCTGCGTGGACGGACGCGAGCGCACGGTTGAATACGTCATCGAAAAGTACGGCAGAGCCAACACTTCGCAGATAGTCACCTTCGGCACCATGGCGGCGAAAGCTGCGATAAAGGACGTGGCGCGAGTGTTCAATATGCCGTTCGACGTCGTAAACTCGATAACCAAGCTTATGCCCAAAATGATGGGTAAAAACCACATAGGTCATATTCTCGGACTTTTACCGCCGCTCAAGCCCGACGAAAACCCCGTTGTTCCCGAGCTTAAAGAAATGTACGAAACCGATCCGCAGCTGAAAAGCATACTGGATATGGCTATGAAAATAGAGGGTATGCCGCGCCAGACGGGTATGCACGCGGCAGGCGTTATTATTTGCCGCGACCCGATAGCCGATCATATTCCTATGGCAAAATCGAGCGAAGGAATTATAGTCACGCAGTTCAATATGATAGAGTGCGAGGAACTCGGACTTCTCAAAATGGACTTTTTGGGACTGCGTACCGTAACCGACATTACCAAAGCGATAAATATAATAAAGAAAACGCGCGGAGTGGACGTTGACTTTTACAACGGGTTTACGTATGACGACGACAAGGTTTTCGAAATGGTGGGTAACGGCGATACGCATGCCGTGTTTCAGCTGGAATCCGAGGGCATGAAGAAATTTATGCGCGACCTGAAACCGTCCTCTCTCGAAGATATAATAGCAGGAATTTCACTTTATCGTCCGGGACCTATGGATAAGATACCGGAATATATTTACAATAAAAAACATCCCGACGAGATTAAATACGACCATCCTTTGTGCGAGCCCATTCTCAACGTCACGTACGGCGTAATGGTTTATCAGGAGCAGGTCATGAAACTCGTTCAGGCTCTCGGCGGATACTCCTTGGGGAGAGCAGACATCGTGCGTCGAATAATGAGCAAGAAGAAGGCCGCCGCAATGGCTGCCGAGCGTCAGATATTCATTCACGGCTTGCACAACGAAAAGATAAACGTTCCCGGCGCGATAGCCACCGGCGTTCCGGAAGCGGTCGCAAACAAGATTTTCGACGATATGACTCAGTTTGCGTCCTATGCGTTTAATAAATCTCACGCATGCGCATACGGATATCTGTCCTATCAGGCGGCGTATCTCAAATGTTATTATACAGTCGAGTTCTTTACGGCAATTCTCAACAATCGTATTACCGATATGGGGGAAATAACCAACTATCTTACCTACCTCAAAGATCACGGCTACAAAGTTTATCCACCGAACATAAACCGTTCGTACAGCGATTTCTCGGTTGAAGACGGAAACGTACGAATAGGCATGGCGGCGATAAAAGGCGTGGGGTACAACGCGATAGAGGAAATAGTTGCCGAACGCGAGAAAAACGGGGATTTCAAAAACTTTGTTAATTTCATAAATCGTATGGCAAGCGGGCATATTAACAAAAAGCAACTCGAATGCCTTATATATGCCGGTACGTTCGACTGTTTCGGGCAAACGCGCAGTCAGCTTATCGCGGTGTACGAACAGATGCTCGACCGTGCGATAAAAGACAAAAAAACCAAACTTTCCGGTCAGTTTTCGCTGTTCGACGAGGAAATTTCCGGCGTAGAAGAAGATTTTCCCTATCCCGACATTAAAGAATACGACTTGTTTTACAAGCTGAAAATGGAAAAAACGGTAGCCGGCGTGTATCTTACCGGGCACCCGCTTGACGAATATTCCGACCATCTGAAAAAGTACGAATTCAATACTTCGATGCTTATTAAGGACGAAGATGACTCGGATTCCGAAGAAACCGACGACAGAGAAGAAAACGACGCTCCCGACGTGGACGAAAACAGAGAAGTCGTTATGGGCGGCATGCTGGTGGAAGCAGGCAGAAAGCTCAGCAAAAAGGGCAACGAATTCGGCTTGGGCAAACTCGAAGACCTGTACGGAACGGTGGACGTAATGGTAACCGGATTCAAGTACAAAAAGTTAAAGCCGCTGTTTCAGCCCGAAAGCATGGTTACGATAAAAGGAAAGCTGCGCGGAAGCGAAAACGGTTACACTCTTATGGTCGATTCTATAGAACCGTGGAATAAGGGCGAAGTAAAGTCGAGCAGCAAAAAAATATGCTTTTATATGTCTTTCAAGCAGTGCGCGCAGGACGATTTCGACAAATTGCAGGAAATATTGAAAGCGTATCCGGGCGACGACGATTCGTTTGTCAAAAATACGGACGACAACAAATTGTATCCGCTCGGGCTTAAAGTAAACGTAAACAATTCGCTTTTGCTCGAAACCTACGCCGTTGTAGGAGAAGGAAATATAAAAATTGCGGAATAATACCGAAAAACAGTAGATTTTTTACGGATAATCTGTTATAATACCATAAGTAGATAATAATTCAAGAGGAAAAAAGCATGAAAAAAATAGGTGTACTTACCAGTGGCGGAGACGCGCCCGGAATGAATGCCGCTATACGTGCGGTTGTACGAGCCGGAATTGTCGGCGGTATGGAAGTAGTGGGAATCGAAAGAGGATACGAAGGACTTTTGAGAGAACAGTTTGTTCCCATGGGACTTAGAAGCGTATCCGATATTATTCAGCGCGGAGGCACTATCCTGCTTACTGCGCGTTGTCCCGAATTCAAGACCAAAGAAGGTCAGCAGCAGGGCATCAGAAATCTGAGAAAAGCGGGAATAGAAGGACTTATCGTCATCGGCGGCGACGGCTCGTTTATGGGCGCAAAAGTGCTCAGCGAACAGGGATTCCCCACCGTCGGTATTCCCGGAACAATAGACAACGATTTGCCGTATACCGATTTTACGCTCGGTTTCGATACGGCTTGTAACACTATTCTGCACGCAATCAACAATATTCGCGACACAATGTCCTCGCACGAGCGTATTTCGATAGTCGAGGTTATGGGACGCCGTTGCGGCGATCTGGCGCTTTATTCCGGAATAGGCGGCGGAGCGGAAGTCATTATCGTTCCCGAAATTCCCATGACGGACGACGAAGTAGTGGCAAAACTGGGCGAATATCGCGCCAGCGGAAAGAGAAGCGGAATAGTCGTACTTGCCGAAGGCGCAGGTCATGCGGAAGATTACGAAAAACTGCTTAAAGCGCATTTCCCCGAACTCGACATCAAGTCGTCGGTACTCGGACATTTACAGCGCGGCGGCTCTCCTACGGCTGAAGACCGCTATCTCGGTACCACGATGGGCGCGTATGCCGTAAATCTGCTTAAAAACGGTATCGGCAACCGCATAATCGGTATCAAGAACAACAAGATTTACGATATCGACATCATCGAGGGCGTAAACATGAAGCGTACGTTCAATAAGGAACTGTACGACCTTGCCGCGATAGTCGCAAGATAATCGAATAGACGATTAAATCGATATAAACGAAAGACTTAACGGTTTAGTACGCTAAGTCTTTTTTAATGAGTAAACGATAAACAAATTGCGCGCTCCCGAAAAAGTATTCTCGGTAAACTTATAAACAAGCGGCTTGGGCGGACAGATAAGAAAAAAACGGAAATTCGTGTAATTCATGAGCTTCCGTTTTTTAATATATTATCGATTTATTGTCTGAAATACCGGCGCATTACAGCACGCCCATAATCGCCATGGAAAGGAAGAGTGCGGCGACGGTAAAGGTTGCTCCCGCTATAAATTCGGCAGCGGTGTGGCGTTTTACATATATACTGGACAGTGCGCACGCGACAAGCAGAATAGTTCCGAATGCATAGTACGGGCTTACCATAAGCGCAAGCGCCGCAACGGGGCCTGCAACGCCGCTTGCGTGTCCGCTTGCTTTGAATTTGAATGCGAACGTGCATATCGCGATGAGAGATCCGGATATTGCGTAAGTAAGGTATAGTGCCGAAAGCTGCGGCGCGGCATGAAACGCGAATGCGTGAATAAGTCCGCAGGCATATCCGGTTATGGAAAATATTATGGCAAGGTTGCGCTGGCTTTTTCTGCCACGTTTTTTAAGCGGCGGAATTATTGCGTGAACGGGGTAGGAAAGTATCGGCATTACGCACAGAAAACCGAGTGCCGCCAGCATATCCCAAACGCTTCCCACGAATGCATTATTCGAAAAATACGTTATGAGAATGAGTGCGGCAGCCATAACGGGCGGAACGGTGATATAACGAACGACCATCGATGCGCCTTTAAGAAATTTTACGTTCCTCTCTTTTCTTATCTGTTGCGCTTGCGCTATTTGCTCCGACGATTTACGGTTTTTATTTTCCCGTGCGTCGCGACGGACTTTCCCGTCGGTGATGTCGAATGGAGCGACATAATCGTTTTTTATGACTTTGCACTGTTCCATATCGTTCTCCTTGCGCCCCTGAATGTTTTTTCGGGCGGCTTTTTATTACAATTGCATTATATACAATCGGGCGGAAAAAATAAACCTATTTTGTCGCGACATTCTTCTACGGCTGAAAAACAGCGTTCTATTCGGCGAAAATCGCGTTGTGGAGTAAAATTTAACACTCTACTCGCAGTAGAATCACATAAAAACGTTGACTTTTCGGCACTTTTGTGCTATTATTTGAGTATGGAAATCGAAAAATTGAAAAATCTTATATCCTCTAACATATTGGCGTTTCGTAAGCGCAGCGGGCTTACTCAAGCCGAACTTGCCGAAAAGCTCAACTATTCGGATAAAGCGGTGTCCAAATGGGAACGTGGCGACGGAATTCCGGACGTTGCCGTCTTATGCGATATGGCGGAAATATTCGGAGTAACTCTAAGCGATTTCGTGTCCGAAACGGCAAAGAAAAAAGCGCCGCCGGTAAGGGCAACGAGAGTGGTAATATCGTGTTTGTCGGTTGCCATAGTGTGGCTTGTAGCAACGCTTGCGAGCGTAATTCTTTCCATTGCCGTCCCCGACTTCGGACACGGCTGGTTTGCTTATATTTACGCGCTTCCGGTGTCGTTTATTGTTTTAACCGTATTTACAGCGATATGGAAGAGAACCGTTTTGTTGTTTTTAAGCGTTTCCGCGCTGATATGGACGGTAATTTTATCTTTATATCTGTCGCTTAGGTTTATTCCCAACATGCCGCTGCTGTTTGTTCTTGGCGCGCCGCTCGAATTTATGGCGGTACTTTGGTTTTTCCGTCCGTTTGCAAAGAAAAAATAAATTTACGGACATTTTTGCCGTAAAAACATCTGTTTAATGTCAAATAATTGACTGCAGACGAGATGTATGATATAATACGGGTAACAACACTCATATCCGGAGACGCGATTTGACAGATAACGACGAAAAACAGAATAAAAATACCGTTCCCGAAAAGAAAGAGCGGGTAAAGAAAAAACCAGACGAGGCGAAAAAACGCGCCTCTTTTTCCGATAGAAAGAAAAAGGAAAAGGCGAGAAAAGAACAGCCCGGTCCGCTTGTTCACGAGCAATCGGACATAAGCGAACATGTTCATTCTCACACGATAGACGACAATATCGTCGCTTTCGAACGCAAAAAAGAAAAGAAAAAGCGACTTAAAAATGCCGGAGTCGTAACCAAAGCGATTACAAGGTACGAGCCTGCCCCCGAAGAAGGACTTACGGACGAGCAGGTTGCCGAGAGAATAAACGAAGGTGCCGTAAACGCAATCAAAAATAACAGCGGCAAAACATACGGATCTATTCTGGTCAACAATATTTTTACCTTCTTTAATATGTTGACGTTTGCTGTCTTTATCGCCATGATAGTGGTAATAAAGGAGCCGAAGGAACTCAGTAAACTGTTTTTCATGGCGATAGTGCTTATAAACGTTTTGCTGGGAATAATTCAGGAAATAAAGTCAAAGCGCGCAACCGATCGCCTTAAACTTATAACCGCAGCAACCGCACAGGTAATACGCGGCGGCAAAAAGAAAAGCGTACCGACGGCGGAGGTCGTGCTTGACGACGTTATATTGTTTGAAACGGGAAAACAGATTTGTTCGGACAGCATTGTTCTTTCGGGCGAAGTGGAAGTAAACGAATCTTTGCTTACAGGAGAGAGCGAACCGGTTATTAAAAAACCGGGTATGCCGCTGTTTTCGGGCAGTTATATCGTGGGCGGCTCGTGCGTTGCCCGTGTTGACAGAGTGGGAGCGGATAATTACGTCGAAAAGCTTTCGTCGTATGCCCGTCGCTATAAAAAACCGAAAAGCGAAATGCGCGCGTCGGTCACCGGCGTCATAAAAGCCGTAACCTGTTTTATAGTCCCCATTGCGATAATAATGTTCATGACCGGCCTCAATAACGGCGGAATAGCAAACATCAACAGCATAATTCAGGACGTCAGCGGCTCGATAATAGGCATGATACCTTCGGGTATGTTCCTTCTCACTTCCGTCGCACTGTATCAAAGCGTAATACGCCTTTCACGTCGTAAAATAGTGGTTAAGGACCTGTACTGTATAGAAATGCTTGCGCGCATAAACGTGCTGTGCCTGGATAAAACCGGTACGATTACCGACGGGACCATGCGCGTTGCCGAAGTAGAAGAATTGAGTAAAATCGAGCTTAAACACTCGGTAAAAGATATAATCGGCAGCATGCTGGTTGCAACCGGCGACAATAACATGACGGCAATCGCGCTCCTCGACAAGTTCGGATATTCCAAGCAACTTACGGCTACCGCGATAGTTCCGTTTACTTCGCAGAAAAAACTGTCGGCGGTAACTTTCGGTGACGAAGGAACATTCGTTCTGGGCGCACCTGAATTCGTAATGAAGAAAATGCCGGTTAAAATAGAAGAAAAAATGCACGAATACGCAAAAGCCGGCATGCGAGTACTTGTCCTTGCGTACAGCGAACAGCCTGTTAAAGACCACGATGTCCCCGAAAAGGTTACTCCGGTGTGTCTTATCGCAATCGAAGATCACATTCGTCCCGAAGCGCCCGAAATTATCGACTGGTTCAAGGAAAACGGCGTTCAGGTTAAGATAATAAGCGGCGACAACCCCGTTACCGTTGCCGAAGTTGCAAAAAGAGTGGGAGTAGAAGGCGCAGACAGGTATATCTCGTTGGAAGGACTTAGCACCCAGCAGGTGGAAGAGGCGGCTTCTCGTTACACTGTTTTCGGAAGAGTAAGCCCCGAACAAAAATGCATACTCGTCAAAGCGCTTAAAAGAAAGGGCGCCAATGTTGCTATGACGGGCGACGGCGTAAACGACATTCTCGCAATGCATGAAGCCGATTGCGCAATCGCCATGGGCTCCGGCTCGGACGCAGCGAAAAACGTGTGCCATCTTCTTTTGGCCGATTCGTCTTTTTCGGCGCTGCCGCTTGTTGTTCGCGAAGGAAGACGTGTGGTTAATAACGTGCAGAACTCCTCCGCATTGTATCTGATGAAAACTTTTATGTCGATAGTGTTGTCCATCATCGCAGTTGTGTTGTCGCTTGCGGGCGTCAGCAAAGGCAGCTACTTCTTCGACACGAGCAACTTGCTTGCGCTTGAGTTTTTCATAATAGGACTGCCGTCCATAGTGCTTGCAACGCAGCCTAACGACAGACTTATTTCCGGTAAGTTTATTTCAAACGTATTCAAAAAGGCTATTCCGTGCGGCATAGGTCTTGTGTTTACCGTAATGACCATATATCTCGTCAACTTGTCTTCGCTTATGACATTTTCGGTGGGCGAGTACACAACCATTCTGGTTGCCGGCACGGTATTTACGGGCTTTTTTGCGCTGGTCAAGATATGTATGCCGATGGACAGATTTAAAATCGTGACGTGCGTCGTCGATTTCTGTCTGTGCCTTTTTGCAATGACCGGTCTTATTGCGGTTACCAACATAATGGGATTGGATTTATTCGGAACGGACACCATGCCGATAACAGCGTTGTCTTTCCCGAGCGTAACCTTCCTTTTATCGGTCGTGTTTGCGTCGTATTTCGTGCTTTCATTGTGCGACGCCGTTATAGTAGCTATGGACAGAGGCAAAGCCCCTGCAAAAAATAAAGAAAATTAAACATTCGGAGAATATTTATGGAAATTAAACAGCTTAAAGAAAAGTTTATCGAGATTTATGGCGGCAGCGAAGACGACCTTCGCGTTTTTTCGGCTGCCGGAAGAGTCAACCTCATCGGCGAACATATAGACTATTGCGGCGGCAAGGTTTTCCCCGCGGCGCTCAATCTGCGCACGGTGATCATCGCCCGCAAAAACAACCAAAACGTCATTCGTCTTGCCGCAACTACCGTTCCGCAGAGAGAAGAACTTAATATTGACACGCTCGACGCTTATAAAAACCTTAAATGGGGTGACTATCAGGCGGGAATAGCGTACGTTCTGCAAAACGAAGGGTACAAGATTGTCGGCTGCGACACATTGTACGATACAACCGTTCCGTTCGCTTCCGGGCTCAGCTCGTCCGCTTCGATAGAAGTTGCGACGGCAATGATGTTTGCCACTTTTTCGCACGAAGCGGGAGTGGGCGACGTCGATCTGGTAAAACTTGCCATATACAGCCAAAAGTCCGAAAACACGTACAACGGAGTAAACTGCGGCATTATGGATCAGTTTGCTTCTTCGATGGGTAAGAAAGATAACGCTATTCTGCTCGACTGCAAAACGCTGGAATATAAGTACGTACCGCTCGACCTCGGAGATTACAGCATGGTGATTTCCAACTGTAACAAGCCGCGCTCGCTGCAGGTTTCCAAGTATAACGAACGCCGCGCCGAAGTGGAAGAAGCGCTTGAAAAGCTTAAAACGGTTATGCCCGGAATCACCTGTCTTGCGGACGTTACTCCCGAACAGTTTGAAAAGAACTGCCACGCATTAAGCGGAAAAATACTCGACCGTGCAAAGCACGTCGTCAACGAGTGCGCGCGCGTCAAAGAAAGCGTCGCAGCTCTCGAAAACCGCGATATCGAAAAGTTCGGCGAACTTCTCAATCAGTCGCATTACAGTTTGCGCGACCTGTACGAAGTCACCGGTAAGGAACTGGATTCGCTTACAAAGCACTCGCGCGCGTTCGAGTACTGCATCGGCTCGCGTATGACGGGCGCAGGTTTCGGCGGCTGTACGGTAAGTCTTGTCAGAAGCGACAAAGTGGACGAGTTCATTGCCGACGTGTCCGAAAAATATAAAAACGAAATAGGCTATGAAGCGCAGTTCTACAAAACATCTGTCGAAAACGGCGCGCAGGAACTTAAATAACCTTAAATCAAGCAAATAAGAAAACGGAAAATACGCCTTTTTTATAAGGCGTTTTCCTGGTTTTATGGAGGAGAAAAAATCATGGCAGAGGAAAAAAGAAAGAAAAGTTGTTTCAGACGTTGCTGTACGGCGCTGCTTATAACGTTTTTGGTGATATTCGTACTGCTTGCCGCCGGATGCGCAGTCGGACTTGTTTTCGCGGATAAATTTCTGAAAGAAAACTACGACGTAAGCGTTAACGACTGCTGGCACGTGGTGACCGGTTTGTTTGACGCCAAAGAAAAGAAAATCGTATCCGATCCCGTTTCGGACGGCGATCAGGACGAAATGTATTCTTCGCTTAAAAAGGTTCTGTTCCTCGGGGAAAGCGCAGATCTCGAAGGCGTGGTAAACGGCTATCTCGACGAGACGATAAACGGAAAAGGCGATGCCGGAAAAAGCACTACACCGGCGTCTTATGCGTCCGGTTCCGATGAAAACGAACTCATGAACAAAATTGCCGATCTGTATGCGGACGGCAATCTGGACGTAAAAAGACTGCGCTCGTATATCGAAAACAACGTGGATATCTCCGCAGTATATGACGCCGATTTCACCGTTACCATAAAGGGCAACGGTTTTTGTAAAACGGTGGAAAAAATAGTTCGCGCACAGCTTAAGAAACAATCCGAAACGGCTCAGATAGCCGATAAAGTGCATGTGCGGGAAATAAGCTTCGGTAAAATCGACGGCAGCGCGCGCATCAGAATAGTTTTGAAACTCGATACAAAATCGGCGGGAGGCGAAATACTCTCCGGTCAGGCAAACGGAATGCCGCCCTTTGTTCTTTCAATGGCAAAACAGGCTATTCCCGCGGCAACGTACGCCACGGCGGATCTCGTTCTCTCTTCGCCCGCAAAGCTGAATATCCGTATAAACAGCATGTCGGACGCAACAATGGCTGCAATTTACAAGATAATAAACAAAACCTCTTCATCCGGCGACGGAAGCCCGACCGACGTTCAGGCGCAGCTTGACAAATCCGCAGAAGAAATAGCCGTTTCGCTTCGTAAAGACGCTCCACAGCTTCTTTCCGTTCTTGAAAGCGTGGGCGACAACGGTAAAATCAATCTGGACGCGTACGGGATGATTGCCGACGAACTTAATAAAGATAAGTCGGACGAGAAAAAGATAAGCGGACGAGAACTCGCAACGCTGCTCGTCGGCGTGCTCGGTTCGGACGAAAAGAAGGCTATAGAGCAGCGTATTGCCGCAGATCCTCGCTACGGTGAAGATGATTGGAGCGGTAAGTACGCCGCAAATCTCGTCGAAGCAATGGCTGACAGCTTTTCGCTTGCAAACAGTTATTTCGTAAACGGTATCGACGAAAACGGAAACAAAATTTTGTCGGTAGAAAACGGAATTATCGTAGGAACGGATAAAATGATCGGCAGAGTATATGAGGGTGCCGACGGCAATCTTTATTATAAGAAGAGCGGAGGTCAGTTTAAAATATATATTTCCGGAAATCAAGTAAGTCGCTTCTATAGGGACGGTTTTGACGAGTACTATTCGCTGGGCTTACACTACACGTCGGGCGCAGACGATTATACGCTGTACAGAAGCGCCGATAAAACCAGAATTTACGGCGTAAGCGGCGAAAAACTGCAACTTAAAAACGGTACGTATACCGAGCTTACAAAGCTGTACGTCGACGCGGACGGTAATGTCTATTCTTCGCCAAATGCCAAGCCCGGTCTTATAGAAATTTCCAAAGATTTACTTACCGTAGACACCGTTCAGAACCTGCTTTACGGAAACGACGTAGATACAAACAAAATTCTCGACCTTATTGATTTCGGTTCGCTGCGCATAAACGGCGTGCAAAGCTGGTTGGAACCGTTGTCGATAAGCGATATTCAGATTGCGGCTATGACGGATTCGGTTATAGCCGACTATCTCGGGGAGGACATAAAAAAAGCCGACCCCCATGTTGCGTATGCTAAAATTCACACCGACGGCAGCAGTGCTTATATCACGCTCGGAATAACGCTTAAGCTGTCTGCTTTGGTGGACGAAAGCATGTCGCGCCTTACCGAAAATCTCATCGGCGACATCGTTTATGCCGAAGTCACCTGCGACATAACTCTCGGCAAAAAAGAAGGCGAATTTTCAAAGACGGTTATTCGTTACAACGATCTCGGCGGCGAATATACCGATAAAGTGCTGGGAATTTTAGGTAAATTATCCGAAAATCTCGACGTTACCGGTCAGCTTGAAAACGCGGCGAGAGAGATAAGAAAAGCAATTTCGTCGATTAACGATGCTGTAAAAATAAACATTGTCGACGGCGCGGTTAAAACCGACAGCCCTGCTGCAATCATAATTCCGCTTATCACTGACGGAAACGTAACCGAAGACGAATTTATCACCGCAATAGATATGCTTTTCAAAAGCGACAGCGGAGCGGCAATAGCGGCAGAAAAGAACAGTCGTCCCGAATTTGCGGGAGAAAACTGGATAACGACGGGAGTAAATTCGTTTGTCGTCAGCTTCTGCGAAGCGTTTATTCTCGATAAACAAAAGTTTATGAGCGCGGACGGTATAAATTATTCGCTCGATAACATTATCGAGCTTGCCGGAAAAGGAACCGTCACGCTGTCGGACGTACAGCCGTATCTCGATTACGAAACCATGAAAAACGACGGCTTTGTTTCGTGGAAAGAAGGTTTTTCGGCTTCGGACTTGCAAATGGCGTCGCTTGTCAACTATTATCTTGACGATTGTTTCGCATCGCTGGGTGCCGATCCGAGAATCGAAAGCATGCATGTGTACGAAAACGACGGGAAAGAAATGATAAGCGTTGCCGTATCGCTTAAAACCGACGCGTTATTGGGCGGAAACGCCACGCTTTCGCGCATATTGGGAGTGCTGGACGAAAAGATTTATGCCGTACTTTCCGTTGACGTCACGGCAAACGCAACGTCGTATGAAAAATCCGCGCTCAGATTTAACGATCTGAACGAAGCGCAAACGCAGACTCTTCTCGGTGTGCTTGCGAAAATTAACCCCGATTTTTCCGAAGAAAAACTATTCGGGGGAGTGGAAAACGAGCTTCGTTCGGTGCTCGGCGAAGTCCGAAACGGTCTTAATTTCCGTTTCGGGAACGGAGCCGTCACGTTCGACGCACCTGTAAACATTATTTATAATTCGGTCATGCCGTCCGTAGATCCGGACTTCACGCCGTCCGATCTTGCCGATGCGCTTACAAAGCTTACGACTTCCGGTAACGGTTATTACGAAGAGAACAATGGCTTTGTTGCCGATACGAGTCGTGACGAAAAACATAAGTTGTTCTGGAACGATACTCTCAAAAACAAATATTTCCTGCGCACCGACATAAACACGCTTTTTGCGGCGCTTACCGGCGGCGGCAGTGTATACGATGCTGTTCTCGACGGTATGGACAAAACACTGTTTACCAAAGCGGACGGAAGTTATGCTCATACTACGATAGACGACGCATCGTATAAAGCGTACAGCGACGAGCTTAGCTGGCTGCTTCGCGCCAATTCTTCGGCGCTCTCTTCGCTGGGAGGCGGAAACCTTATGACAAATCTGTCGGTTTATTCCGCAACGGTTACCGAAGAAAACGGCAAGGCAAAAGTTACCGTCATCGCATTTATGCCCACCGAGGATATTATTGCGGAAACCGGCAGTCTCGAAAACGGTATAAAAGAAATAATTCAAAATATTCTGCCCGATAAAACGGCAATCGAAATAAGCTGGACGGAGGGCGGCAGCGTCAACCTTTCGTTTATGGGCATGAGTACAGACGATATGTCTCTTGTAGACGCGCTTATCGAAAAACTCGGAAACGTAAGCCTGTTTGGCGAAAACTCGGACATGGAAAAAGCCGCATTGTCCGTAAAAGACTGCTTTGACGATAACTTCATCGTCGGAATAGAAGACGGAAAAGGCTATGTC
>USKH01000001.1 GCA_900555125.1 uncultured Clostridium sp. | reverse complement strand
AGAGAAACAAATTTCCGTGAGACAAAACCAAGCCGAAATAAACGCCGACTGTCCGCCTTGTTATACTCTTTTTAACTTTCACGCAAAAAAACGCTCCGGTTTTTCGGGGCGTTTTGGTCATATTTTCTTGAATTTCTACTTAATTCCGTAAATTCTCGCGGCGTTTTCGCCGGTTATGCGGACGACTTCATCGTACGGCATATCCAGAATTTCGGCTAATTTCTGCGCGACGAAGCGAACAAAAGCAGGCTTGTTTGCTTCTCCTCTGTGCGGTTCGGGAGCCATATAAGGACAATCGGTTTCGACAAGCAGGCGACTAAGGGGCAACGCGCGGATAATTTCGGGATATTTTTTGGCGTTTTTGAATGTAATTACGCCGCTGAACGAAAAATAAAAGTCGTATTTGCGGCTTAATTCCAGCGCGGTTTCCTTCGAGCCGGAATAGCAGTGCATAACTCCGCTGCGCGTTAGTTTTCCGGCATTTTCGGCAAAAATCGCGGTCATGTCCTCGTATGCGTCGCGGATATGGAACATGGGCGGCAGTTTAAGCTCGTCGGCAAGCGCGATCTGAGCGGTAAGCCACTTTTTCTGCCTTTCTCTGTCCGTATCGTCGTAATGATAGTCCAAGCCTATTTCGCCTATTGCGACAACCTTGTTTTTCCTGTCGCTTGCGAGCGAGAACAGTTTTTCGCAAGGGTCGGAAGTAAGCCTCTGACTGTCGCTGGGGTGAACGCCGACGGCGCAGTACAACTTCTCGTGCTTACGGGCAAGCAAAACGCTGCGCTCGGACGAAGCAACGTCGTAACTTGCACACACGATACGATCGGGACAGCCTTTTTCAAGGTCGGAAATTACTGCCGCCTCGTCCGTATCGCCGCCGCCTATGTGGGCGTGCGTGTCTACTAACATACTTCGGCGCCGCTTTCGATAAGCTTTTCGGGGCTGACCAGCGACAGTTTATCACCCTCGCTTGCGCACAGGATCATGCCGCAGGACTCGAATCCGCACATCATGCGCGGCTTTAAGTTGGTTACGACTACCACTTTTTTGCCCACCATTTCTTCGGGCGTGTAGAACTTGGCAATTCCGCTTAAAATGGTACGCGTTTGATCGCCTATTTTAACCGTGTTTTTAAGCAATTTGTTGCTTTTTTCCACCTTTTCGCTTGCAAGCACTTCTCCCACTTTAAGCTGAACTTTGCAGAAGTCGTCGATGGTTATATATTGATTTTCGGTGTTTTCGTTTTCCATTTTATTTTCCTCTTTTTTGTCCTGTTTTTTATCTGCGGTCTGCTTTTTTTCGGCGTTTTCCGCTTTCTTTTCGTTTTTTCCGTTCTCTTTTTCGGCTATTTCCGAAAGCGCGACAAGCTCTTTGCCCAAATCCAATCTCGGATAGAGAATGCCCACTTCGCCGGTGGAATAATTTTCTACCGCTCCCCATTTAAGATTTTCGCCGAACAGAGAGGGAACGGGAAGATTAAGTCCTTCGATAATCTTTTTCGGACCTACGGTAAGGAAGGGCATTAAAAGCGTTGCCGTAACTCTTATCGCCTCGGTGAGGTTGTACATTACTTCCATAAGGCGCTGCTTTTCGCCGTTTTTATCCAGCGTCCAGGGCGCGTTGACGTCGATATACTTGTTGGCTTTTCCCACCACCGAGAAAATCTCTTCGAGTGCTTTTGTGACGTTCACTTCGGAAATATACTTATCCACCTTTTCGGAAAGCGCGTTTACGGATTCTATAAACTGCTCGTCTTCCGTTTTTACGGTTGCGGGCTTAGAAAGTTTGCCGCCGAAATACTTGGCGTTCATCGTAAGCGTACGCTTTGCAAGGTTTCCCAGGTCGTTTACGAGATCCTGATTTATACGGGTAATAAACGCCTCGTTGGAATACGTTCCGTCGCTGCCGAAGGGTATTTCGCGCAGCAGATAGTATCTTATCGCGTCTATTCCGTATCTGTCGGCAAGAATATACGGATCGACGACGTTGCCTTTGGACTTACTCATTTTGTCGCCGTCCAGAAGCAGCCAACCGTGTCCGTATACTTTTTTGGGAAGAGGCAGACCGAGCGCCATGAGTATTGCCGGCCATATTATGGAGTGGAAACGAACTATTTCCTTTCCCACCATGTGAAGGTCTGCCGGCCAGTACTTTTTGTAAAGGCTGTCGTCGTCGCTGCCGTAGCCGAGCGCGGTGATATAGTTTGAAAGCGCGTCTATCCACACGTAAATGACGTGTTTGTCGTCGAATTCGACGGGAATACCCCACTTGAAAGAGGTTCGCGACACCGCAAGGTCGTTTAAGCCGTCTTTCAAGAAGTTATTAACCATTTCGTTTACGCGCGTTTTTGGTTGCAGATAGTCGGTGTTTTTGAGAAGATCTATTATTCTGTCGCGGTACTTGGACAGACGGAAGAAATAACATTCTTCTTCGGCGTCGGTGACTTCTCTGCCGCAGTCGGGGCATTTACCGTCTATCAGCTGACTTTCGGTCCAGAACGACTCGCACGGAGTGCAGTATTTGCCCTTATAAACAGACTTGTATATATCTCCCTGTTCGTACAGTTTTGTAAAAATCCCGGCAACCGCCTTTTCGTGATAGCCGTCGGTGGTACGAATAAATTTATCGTAACTTATATCCAGAAGACTCCACAACTTTTTGATATCGGCAACGCGTTCGTCAACGTAAGCCTTAGGGCTTACTCCCTTTTCCTCGGCTTTTTTCTCGATTTTCTGACCGTGTTCGTCGGTACCCGTGAGATAGAAAACGTCAAAACCGCACATTCGCTTGTAACGAGCGATTGCGTCGCAACAAACGGTGGTGTAGCTATGCCCTAAATGCCATTTCCCGCTGGGGTAATAAATAGGCGTCGTGATGTAAAAAGTCTTTGCGTTTTCCATAATTGCCTCCCGCAAGCGATTTTATCAAACCATAAGCTTTTCGCCTGCACTTAACTAATATTATACTAAAACGCGGCGTAAAAATCAATCGTTTTGCAACAAATATACTTTTTTTCGCTTATATACGGCTTTTTCCCGTCATATACATAGAAGCATGAACGTTTTGTGGACAATTATCATGATAGCCGGCATAATAGCCATGCTTTTAGTAAATCCGGACGGTGCGATAAATTCCATGATTTCGGGCGCGAACAATGCGGTAACGCTTGCCCTTACCTTGCTTGCTTCGTACGCTCTGTGGCTGGGTTTGTTCAAGCTGGTGGAGAAGACGGGAATAAGCGGCTTCCTTACAAAACTGCTGCGCCGTCCCGTAAACTTTCTTTTTCCCGGCGTAAACGACAAGGCAAAAGGCTACCTCTCTTCCAATATTGCCGCAAACTTTCTGGGACTGGGCAACGCGGCTACTCCCATGGGAATAAACGCGGTGTGCGAAATGGACGACAAAAACGGCAGGGCAACCGACGGCATGATTATGCTGCTGGTACTGTCGAGTACGTCGCTTCAACTGCTTCCTTCCACCGTAATCGGTCTGCGCGCGGCAAAGGGATCCCTCTCACCCGCTTCGTTTCTGCCCGCCTGTATATGCGCCACCGTTTTATCCACTATCGTGGGCATAACTCTCGTAAAACTTATTTCTTTTATCGAAAAAAGCTTTGTTTCACGGAAAAATGCGGAAAAATGCACAAATAATAAGCTTTTCAATCGCAGCGAGAAAGTCCCGGTAACGGATAAACGAAAAAGCGAGCGAGCAAAAAACGAAAAAATTTTAAGGAGCGAAAAACTTTGACCGTCTACGTAGTTCCGCTTATATTTTTAACAGTTCTCATCGTGGCGGTATTTAAAAAAGCCTCCCCGTACTCGTCGTTCGTGCAGGGCGCGGCGCAGGCAACCGACCTTATCAAAACCGTTCTCCCCTACCTCGTCGTTGTAATGATTGCGGTGGAATTGTTCCGCGAAAGCGGCGTTTCGGCAGCCGTGGCACGGTTCTTATCGCCCGTGTTCGGATTTTTCGGACTGCCGTGCGAACTGTGCGAACTTATTCTTATCCGTCCTCTTTCGGGGGCGGGAGCATTGGGAATTCTTTCCGATATTTACGACCTGTACGGCACGGATTCGTTTATCGGCAACTGTGCCTCGATTATTTACGGTTCGAGCGAAACGGTTTTCTATCTTTCGGGCATATATTTCAGCAAATGCAAAGTAAAAAACCTGCGCTATGCCATTCCGGTTGCGCTTATCGCTAATTTTACGGGATACACGGCGGGGTGTTTTATTCTGTCTCTTATGTCGTAACCTTGCCTTTTCCTTGCAATTGCTCTTTTTTGCAAACCATTCCGGCGCAAAATAAGTGACTTTTTTCGTTTTTTGTGTTAGAATATATATAACACAAAAAAAAGGAGTCCGAAATGCCGGAAGATAAACGTATAGTAAAAACGCGCGCGCTGCTTCGCTCGACGCTGCAGGATTTGGTTGCCGAACGCTCGTTTGAAACGATAACCGTAAAGCAACTATGCGAAAAAGCAGACATAAGTCGCGTTACTTTTTACTCTCATTTTCCCGATAAATACGCGCTTCTCAACAATCTGTACTCGGATTTTTTAAGCAAGGTTTTGCAGCGTTGTATAGACAAGACCCGCCTTTCCGGCGCGAAAGACGACGTTCGGGCGTACAGCGTAAATCTGTACGTTTCGTATGCGGAAGAGAGTTTTGCTCCCGGCAGACTGGCTTTTTTCCGCGCGATTTTCGACGAGAACGGCTACGCTTTGCGCGCTTTTAACCATTTTATCGCAAAAGGAGCCGAAGATCTCATAAAAAAGATTACCGACGCGTATAAAACCGATTTGACAAACGAGCAGCTTGCCTCGGTTTTAATGTACGGCCCTATTGATTTTTTGAAGGAAACAGCTTTCGGCGAGGGCGCGACCGCAGAAAAAACGGCGGCGTTGTGCCGCGATTATTATTCGTTTGTAACCGATTTCGTTTTTAAGCCGCACACGGTATAAAAACTTTGAAAAATAAACAAAAATCCCCTTTTCGCGAACGAAAGGGGATTTTTTATTAAGCTGTCTTTTTTTATGACAAACTTTGGTTTTAACGGTTTACGCGCCGAAAACTACTTTTCCGTTACTGTCTTTCACAACCAGTTTGGCAATGGCGGACGTGGTCAGTTTGCCGATTGAGTTCACTCCCTCGCACTGCCAGGTGACGTTTCCGTAAACCTTTCCGTCGTGAATAAGGATATTGATGTTTTTCACGCTGTTGTCGTTGTTGGTTACGGTGAGGCGCATAAATTTGGTGCTGCCGCCGTTCCACACATACAAGTCTTCAGCCTTATTTAAAGTATACGACTTGGCGTTCTTGACGTAAACGTACCAGTCCGAACCCATCGTAGAATAGTTAATGTTGTACGGCGTGACGATTATACCGTTTTTCTCATCAACCAGAACAGGCGTGCCCGTTCCGAGTTTGTAGTTTCCGTTTTCGTCCTTGACGATAAGAGCATTGAATTTGCCCGATGCTTTACCTTTTGCGTCTACGCTTATCTTAACCGTAGAAGAAAGATTTGCGTTGCCGTTTCCGCTCGATCCGTAGACGTTGTAGCCCACGTAGTCGCCGAAATAAGGAACGGCTTCTATCCACTTGCAATAGATTATCGTGTTTGCGGTAATCTTTCCGGGCGTGTAAGCATTTGTGCAAGCTTCGTCGGTAAACCACCCGTTAAACACTTTGCCGTTGATATATCCGGGTTCTTCGGGCGCCGCAGTATCTCCTTCGCCGTATTCGAACTGTTTGCTTTCCAGTCCGTTACCGTAAACAACGGTGAGAATTACTTTTTTGTCCCACTTTGCATAAAGCATTATATCGCCGGACGGAACGTACTCGTCGGGATAGAGAGTGCTTTCGTCGTTACGAGCGTACCAGCCCCGGAAAATATACAAACGGGAAGTGGGTTGAGGCAGTTTGTACGAAACGTTATAGTTCTTGCTTTCGCGAACGGCAATCGGAGTTTCGATTGCAACATTGTTCAAGTTGTAGGAAACGGTAGCCATGGGCTTGGTCATGGTGTAGGATGCGGCGGTCTTGTTTACGTTTAAGCGATAGTAAGACCCGGCAATGTATGCCTCGACGTTATAACCTTTTTCGTTCACTACTTCGTACGTTCCGACCTCTCCGGAAAGAGTAATTTTCTTTACGCCGTTGAGCGTCAAGGAAAGATTTTCTTCTCCGTTGAGTTTATATTCGCCCTCGAAGCCGTCGGTAAGGCACAGTTCTTCTCCGTCGCTTGCGTATTTTGCGATAAGCGAGCCGTCGGCAGCGCAGACAACCACGCTATCGGACTTATACGCTACGTCCGCTTTAACCGCTTTGCCCTGATCGTTTCTGAAGGAAACGTCGAAATAAACTTTTTCGCCCTTGACAAATACGGTGTATGTTTTTCCTCCGAACGTATACTCGATAGCTCTCGCCTCTCCGCCCAACCAATAAGACGACGGCAGCGAAGATATGTTAAGGCTGCTGTTTTCAAACGGATTAAGCAAGAATATTTCCTTCAACGTCGCTTTGTCGTCCGAATAGAACGTCATAACGATCATTCCGGTCTTTTTATCCACATAACCGTAATGCTCTTCGTCGTTTACCGCGATAACCACCGCTCCGTCATCCGCATAAGTTTCCGCTTCTTTGATCGTAACGTCTCCTCTGAACGGATATGCGGTGCATTTCGCTTCGCCTTCGGTGTTTACGTCGAGAACGGCGACGTTTCTTGTATAAATGTTGGACTGATCGCTTTGATTGTTCCCTCTGTTTCTGAGTTCGGTGGGAACGTATACATTGTTGTATGCGGGCGCATCGGTCCATTTTGCATATACGGTGACGTTTTCGTCAAGCATGTTGCCGGCATTCCACTCGGTGCCGTTTTCAAGCGTTGCGGTAGTGTACCAGCCAAGGAACTTCAATCCCTTTATAACGGGGTTTTCCACAACCGTTTTTTCGCCCACGGCATATTCCTGAACATAAGAATTGTTTTGGTCGACAACAACCGTAAGCGTGCGTTTTTCCACCCACTTGGCATACAACACGGTGTCTTTCTCCGGCACGAGCGTATCGGTTGCTTTTTCCACAAACAGCGGATCCGCATACCAGCCGCGGAACACGAAGCCGTCTATATTTCCGAGTTGGGGAAGAACAACGCCTATTTTCACGTTTACTTCTCCGCCGGTGACTTTGGCAGCGTCCTCTTCGGAAACGGTTTTACCTCCGAGATCGAACGTCAGCGTTGCCATGGGTTTGGTCATGGCGCAGTTTTTACCATCCAGTGTAAGCGTCCAATATTCGGTTTCGCCGAAGTATACTTCGAAGTCGTAATCCTGTCCTTCGACTTTTTCGTAAGTTCCCTTCTTTTCTCCCCATTCAATATTGCCGGTGCCGTCCAAAGCGACTTTTTCTTCGCCGAACGCATAGGTTCCCGCCCATTGATCGAGCTTTTTATTGCTTGAAGAGTTGTTGTTTTTACCGAAGTTTTCCGCGGTAGTGGCTATTCTTATAAGAACTTCTCCGCTGCCGAGATCGGTTACTACTACGGTCTTGGACTTTTTAATGTCTGCGATTTCCAGTTTATTGCCGGTCGCGTCGGTAATAGAAACGTCGGAATAAATATGGTTTTTATAAATAAACACGTCGGTAAGTCCGTTTCTCGTGTTGACGCGGGCAAACTGAGCTTCCCATGTTTTTGCGTCGGGATCCCAAATTCCGTACACGGCTTCCGCTTTTCCGTTGGAAGAATATTCGGAAGAGGTGAAAAGGTAATAATCGTTGCCTATCTTGTTGTCGTTGTATAATCCTGCGATTATGCCCGTTTTGATGTCAAACCAGAAACAACATTCTTTGTTTTTACTGTCTTTCCAGGTGATTTTTCCGCTTACGGGATCATAGGACACGACAGTACCCGTTTTCATTCCGCTTATAGTTCCGTCTTCGGAAACGGTAATCGTTTTGCCGCCGCCGTTGCCGTAGCCGCCGTTCCATATCTCGCCGCCGTTGTAAGTTCCGTCATATGCGCTTAGCTCTTTCCAGGTTGCTTCGAGCGTTTTTCCCGCCGCGCCTTTGGCAACGGGCGTGTCAAGCGGAATATCGTTTCCTCCGATGTTCCAGCCTGCAAACTGATAATATTTAAGCGTTTCTTTATCGAATCTGTCGTCGAGAACGGGCAGATAATCGCCTATTCTTACTCCTTCCGCCGCTTTTATCTCGTGCTTGGTTCCTTCCGCGTCAAGATAGTAAAGCACCAGCTCATCGCGCCAGTCGGCAACGAGAACGAGGTTTTCGGACACCACGGTACCGCTTGTAAACGTTTTGCCGTCCGCCGTTTTCCAGCCGAAGAACACTTTTCCTTCTGCCGAAGGAGTAACGGTATTCAGCACGGTATTCTGATTGAAGGTTGCGTTTTTGTAGCCCTTCTCCGTCACGGTAAGACCGGCAAAAGCGTCCTCGTTTGCAAGAGTAACTCCGCCGAGGTCGTATTCGACGGTGACTGTGGGCAATTTTGCCTCGTAAGTCTTTGCCGCAACATCGAGAGTGTAAACTTCGTACTTGCTGCCGTCGATTGCGGTAACGCCGATTGTATTATGGTCGATTACGGTATATTTTGCGACAATCGTTCCGTCTTTTTTTACAAGTCCGGTTCCGCTTATAAATATTTTTCCGACGCCGTTGTATTCTCCCTCCAGGTGGTCAAGCTCAACCATATCGGTTCCGTTCCATCCAAACGAAGCGACAAGATTGCCGTTTTTGTCCTTAACATACAGATTTTCCGCTCCATAGCAAGCGTTTGCGGCAATTGATTCTCCGTTAATGTCCGTAAACGTCGCTCCGAAATAGACCTTTCCGTTCAGAATAAACACATTAAGCGTTTTTTCCGTGCCGTCGTTGTAACAAAGCGACATCGCTATTGCCTTATTCCACACCGACGCCACGCTCTTTTCCGCGTCTATCGCGTCCGCATACGGCGTTGCGATTACCGAATAGTTGTAGTCTTTATATGCGGGCTTTATCATTATGCCGGTTTCAAAATCGATGTAAGCGTATTCGATGGTAGCCTTGCTTTCGTCGTAATAATGTTCGGTGGTGACGTTGCCGTCCTCATCGGTAACCGTGCGCGCCGACTGGGGCAGAACTTTTAAAGTTACTCTGCCGGTCTGCATATCGTAGTCGTAGAACTCGTACTTGGTGCCGACGGTGAAAGGATGAGCCGAACCCACGCCCGTGCCGTCCGCGCCCAGATAGAACGGAGCGTTGTTTGCCCATGTGGAGTCAAACGCAACCTCTCCTCTTGCGTATTCGCTTCCGAACGCGCTGTCGCCGTAAGCGTTTAACATCACGCTCTTATAGTACTTGTTTTCGTAGGGAAGCAGAATGCGATCGTCGTGCTCGATAACCGCTTCGCCGTAAATCGACGTATATACGTCGCGGGTGCCGTGATAATAGTCGGGCGCAAGCGTGGTTTTGGTCCATACTCTCGCATTGGAAAGTTCGGGAATTACTATTTCGCGCGTGCCTTTTTCTTCCTCACTGTCATAAGAAGCGCAATATTCTATTGCAGTGCCGCTTTCGGTGAGAGTGGGCGAAACAAGCACTTCTATTTTATGCTCGTATATGTAGTTATGACCGGTGGCTTTCAGCGTTTGTCTTACTTCGCCGTAAACAGACGTGTACACGTATGCGCCGTCCCTGGTGTGAGTGGGCGCGATTGCCGTAAGCGTCCACACGTTTTTGTCGGAAAGCGCGGGAACGACTATTTCCCGCTTACCCTTTTCCGCGCCATTTTCGCTGTCGTAATCGGCGCAATATTCGATTGCGGTACCTGTCTCGTTGAGAGTGGGAGTAACAATCATTTCGATTTTATGTTCTCTTTTATAATCGTGACCTTCGGGTTCGAGTTCGAACTCTACCGTACCGTACACCGAAGTATACACCGCCTTACCCTTTTTGGTGTGGTAAGTTGTTTTTTCCACAGTCCATACGTTTTCATCCGTAAGAACGGGAATTACTATCTCGCGAGTTCCTTTTTTGCCCTCTTCCTCGGTTTCGTAATCGGCGCAATATTCGATTGCCTTTCCGGGCTTAGTGAGAGTGGGCATGGTTACCGTTTCTACTTTGTGATTATTTTCGTAGTCGTGACCGAGTGCGGGAACGACAAGTTCTACCGTTCCGTACGTCTCGGACGTGAACACCCGCATTCCTTGCTCGGTGTGAGTGGGCGCAACCGCTTTCTTTACGTTTTCGGTCCATACTTCGCCGTCGGACAGGGCGGGAATTTCCACTTCGACAAATCCCTTTTCTCCCTCTTCTTCGTGATTGTATTTATCGCAAAGGTGCATTCCTTTGCCCTTTTCGGTAAGCGTTGGAGCAAGAGTAATATTGTATTTGTTCCCCTTGAAAGTGTGACCGGTGGGAGGCAGTTCGATTTGTACCGAGCCGAATGCGCAGTCAAACGTAGCCGTGCCGGGCGTAGTATGACCGGCTTCTTCTACCTTATATTCTTTTGCACCGAGCGCGGGAAGAACAACTTCGTCCTGTCCGTCGCCGTCCTTGCAGACGAAAACAGCTTTGCCTTCGCTCTGTTCGGTGGGCATAACGGTAATGGTTGCGACAACACCGGCATAGTCGTGACCGAGAGGTTTTACGGCAAGCGTGGCTTTGCCGTATTCACACTCGTAAACAGCTTCGCCGGGAAGCGTGTGAGTGGGAGCTTTTTCCGAAACTTTCGTCCAGAACGAAGCGTCGGAAACAGAGGGAATAGAAATTTCTTCGGTCTTCTTCCCGTCCGTAGAAACTCGCTTTGCCGTGCCTGACGCCGTTGCAGTCGGGAAATTGGTTATTACCCAATCGCCGTAAGTGACGTTTTCTTCCTTACAGCCCGACGCAAAAGCAGCAAATGCCATAAGTGCAGACGTAGCAAGTATCAAAAATCTGCTTTTTTTCATGTCTTATATCTCCTTCATAAAATTTTTTGCTTATCGTATTATATAAAAAGCCGGAAAGGCGAGTCATATAATTAATATATTATAGCATCGTAATCTATTTTAGTCAATTATTTTTTTAAAGTTCCGAGGCAAACAAACCGATTATGCGTTGAAAACGGTGCCTGCGGCGAAATATCCCGCGCTTTCGCTATTAAGAGTGGTTGAAGTAAGCGTCATGCTTCCGGGCGCGAGAACGTTTGTTATTTTAAACGTAAACGTGTTTTTACCGACAGAAACGGTAACTACTCCGTCTTTAACCGAATACGTTCCCTCCCCGACAAAGACGGGGGCGTACTTCGAGGCGTACTCGCCTTCTTCGAATTCTCCCGAAGACGAGGAAACGTACACTTTACCGTCGTCCGAGAACGCAAACGACGTGGTTGCCGAATACGCTTCGTTTTCGTAGTAGAAATTATATGTCGCGGTGTACGTTTTGTTTTTCACCAGCGTTTGGTCTGCCGCAAACGGGATTTTTTCGGCGGTTTTTTGGGCTGTATTAAGCACGAAAACGGTAATGTTACCGTTCTTCGCGTCGGTAAACGCAAGCTTATCGCCCATTAAAACGTACGAACCCGTATTTGTGCCAAACGTTGCTTTCCCGAAGCCGTCCAAAGCAAGATCTCCGTCCGCGCTTGTATAGTTTCCGCGCTCGGTGCCGGCAAAAGTTATACCGCCGTTAACGTCGCCCCATTTATCCAGGCGAACTACGCGACTTATTCCCGCTCCCGTTACTTCCGCTATCGCTCCGTCGTCGGTTACGGCTCCGCCCTCCAGAAGACGAACGGTAACCTCTCTTCCTATGAGCGTACTCGTTTCGGACAGAAAGTAAGTTTTTTCTCCGGCTGCCGTTACGGCGCGCAAAACGAAGTTTTTTCCTCCTATCGCAACGCTTTCTCCTGCGGTGAAATAGTCGTCAAACACAACCGTTCCGGTGCATCCCACCATAAACAATCCCGCTTTGACGCGCTGGGCTTTTACAAGAATTTTGCCTCCGTCCGAGGATTTCGCCACGGCGGAGATTTTTTCGCCTTCTATGTCGGCAAGCCCGGTAAACAGCATACCGCCGCAATCGACGCTTATTCTGCCGTACGCGTCGAGAGTAACGAAATAACCGGTTACCGCGCCTTTTCCGAGAGAAACCGCCATATCGTTGCCTTCATAACGTTTTTCGAGTATCTGAAGCGCATACGTCGCCGTCGTGGGCTTGCCGCGTAAGTTTACCGTAACGGTGTAGCGATAAAATCCCGGAGTAGTGAAACTGATTGTCGAAATATCGGTGCATTTGCGTTTTTCGGTCTCGGAAAGCGTTCCGTCGGCAGTGATGATTTCAATGCCGGCAAAAAATTTCGCTTCCGCGGAAAGCGAGGCTTCCGCTCCCATTACGTCGTTATTGACGCTAACTATCGCGCCGTCGGTTACAAACGCATTTCTAAAAACAATACCGTCTGCGTTCATTCCCTCGATACTGCGCGCCGTAAGCACATTGCCGAACGTATCGAATACAAACGACGCGCGCTTTCCGTACGTAAACGACGGCAGAACGTCGAAATAAGTGATTATAAGCTCGCCCGCTTTAACTTCGTAACGAATACGGGTTTTTGCATAGCTTTTCGCGTCGAAGCAGATAAAGCCGGTACCGTAGCCGTCGAGGAAAATATACATATTGTCGGAAACGTACCTTCCGAAATACTCGTCCCTTTGCAAAAGTTCGAACTTTTTGTTTTCGGGATCCACTTTAAACTTATACGCAAACGGGCTTTCGGAGTCGGAACCGAGTCCGAACATGAACACCGTTTTGTTTTCATAGTCCGCTCCGGCTCCTTTTTCGGACGTCATTTCGTAAGCAGAACATCTTTTCACCGTTTTTCCGTCCACGAGATATTCGAATCCCTCGTAGTTATCTGCCGCGAGAACGGCTTCTTTTCCGTCTGCAGTGCCGAGGAAAGTCATTCCGGCATATTCTTTTACAACGGCGGTTTTGTCTATTTTGGCAAATTTCCTGTCCGTAATCGTGAAATTGTAACTTTGTCCGTCGAAAGTAAACATGCCGGTCGATCCTATCGCGCTGCCGGAGAGAGAAACTTCGGCTCTTCCCCACTTGACTTCGTAATAGCTGTCGGAGCTTTTCTTTTCGACAAGACGCGTGTACAGCGCAAACGTAAAGTTTTCGCCGCTCTGCTTGTCTTTAAGATTGAAAAGTTCGGCGGTATACGAGACGTACGAGGTCATTATTACGTGATTGGACGACGAATTGACAATAAGACGATCGACAAGCTCATATCTGTCCGAAGAAAAATATACAAGCGCTCTTCTGTCGTTGGAATAGGACATGCGCAGCGAATTTACCGGGACAAGCACGGCGATTCCGTTTTCGTAGTACATGGTATAGTCGTCATTGCCGGTGTAAACTTTAATTTCTCTTTCGGATTCGGCGTCCGCCATACGCGCGGATTTGCCGTTTATCACCATTTCTCCGTTTTCGGAAATTGTCATGTCCCCAAATGATTTGGTGGGCGCAACGGACGACGTGCCTGCTTCTATTCCCCAGTCCTCGCTGCCGTCGCCGTAATCTTCGTGGTCTTCTTCCACCGCGTACATTATTCCGGTAAAATATGTGCCGGTTATGCGGGCGTCGATGACGGTAATTGTTACGTCGGACGTAATCTTCTCGTACGTAAGCCTCAAAACGTATCTGCCGGGGACGAATACGTCGGCTTTGCCCTCTATCATATCGAATGTCGCTTCTACCTTAGCTCCGTCCTTTATTATTTCAAATAAATCGTTTGCTTTAATCGTAGCCCCGGTGAACACAACGGTATCGAAAGCGTTTATAGTAATGCCGGAATCTACGGAAATCGTATATTCGGCGTACACCGGCTCGTTTGCCGGCCCTTCGGCATACACGGCAATGCGAACGCGCTGCTCGCCTGCGGAAGTAAAATCTATTTCGCCCGAAACCGGTTCGGCATAGCATGTGATGCCGTCCACCCAGTCTTTATTGGTAGTAAGAGTTTGTTTTTTGTCGTTTATCGTAACTTTAAGGTTGGAAAACACGTCGAAGAAAGCAGTTCCCTTTGCAAGCGTAATTTCGGGCTTTATGACTTCCACGGTGTAGAAGCTGTCCACAACCTCGTACGTCAGCGTAAACGTAGTCGTATCGAAGTCAACCGTACCCGACCACACGTCCGGAGCGGTTGTGCAGTACGGAACGGACAAAGTTACCTCGTACTTGCCTGTTTTTCCGAAATCCACCTTGTCAAGACCGCCGATATATGCGCGGGGAATAAGCGAGAAGTTCATCCCGTTGATTTTAACGGCAAAATCGCCCGCAAAATCGTAACTTTCCTTGTTGGTGCCTTTCCGGATTTTTATCGTGCCGGGTGCATCTATAACCACGCCCATGCGCACGTAAACCACTGCTTTCGCCGTTTTCCCGCCGTAGGAAAGAGTAATTTCGTTTTCGCCCACCTCGGAATAATTTACCGATCCTTCTATCATATCGGCGGTGACGGGAATTTCTTTGTCGCCTTCGTAAATAGTGAACAACGATTTAAGATCCAGCATTCCGCTGTTGGGATAGGTTTCGACGTTCTTGGAAATTATTCGCACTTCCGGCGGCGCCACTACCCTGACAATTGCCGTTTTTTCGATTTTTTCGCCCTCGTAAGTATACGAAAATTTAATTTTGTACTCGTTGCCGGCGACGGCGTTTGCAAGAGGCGAGCCGTCCACCATTCCGGAGGTTACCTTTTCGGCTTTTCCGCGCACGAACAGCATGAAAAGACGAGTGCAATCGAAAGTTTTTGCCTCGGCTTCGGTAAGTTCGTACACCTTATAGCACACATACGCCTCGGCTTTTTCGCGATGCAATACCTTTACCGTAAGGCTGCCTGTCGCGTTGCCTGCGGTAAGCGTAAGCGTGTATTCGCCGGGAGCAGCAAGCACTTCGCCTTGCAGCATTTCACGCGTGACGGCAACTTTATCGCCGTCTTCGGTGAGCGTAAAGTGCGTGGTAAAGTCGTAGTAGGAAACTTCTTCGTCGACTATTTCTATTTCGGAAGGCTGAACTTTTATTTCGCATTCGGGCTGTTCGACTATTACTTTTACGGTTGCCGTTTTGCCCGAAACGGTTGCGGTTACTTCGTATTCGCCCGGCAAAGTCCTGACATTGCTTTGTACGGATCCGTCGGGCATTCGTATTTCGCGTCCGTCCTCGGTCAGCGTAAACAGCGTCGTAAAATCAAAACCTTCTGCATGTCTTTTTTTAATGGATATCTGCGCCTGTTTCGCGCTTAGCTCTATTTCGGGCTGCCGCACGGTAACCGTCAGCGTCGCCTGTTTGTCCTTGTACTTGCATATAACCGAATACACTCCCGGTTCGGCTTTAACTCCGTCGGAATTTACGTATTCGCGGCGGACCGGCATGGAAACGCCGTTGTCCTTAATAGCAAAATACGACGTGTAATTTTTGCCTGCCACGTCATATTTTCCTATTTCGAGGCTATCTGTCGTTGTGGTAACCTCGACGGTTGCCGACGGCGCGGGAGGATTGTCGTCCTCCGTTTTGCCGCCGCACCCCGCAAGTACGAGAACGGTTGCCGCGAATAGTGCGATTAGTAATGTTGCTATTCTTTTCATATCGTCCTCGCTTTATTTAGTTTTTACTTTGTTTTTTACCGATAGATTGATTTACCTTTTATTACTTTTTAAGCGACCATTCGCCCGCCTTACGGAAATATATGGAGAAATGACGGGTTTGGTTGTTGGTGATGACGATAAGCACGTCTCCTTTTATGTAGGTTACCACTCTGTCCTGTCCGCTCGTGTCACAGTTAGCCTGCGAACGGGAATAGCCGCACGCACCCAGCTTTTCGTCGAGAGCAGCCATGATTTTGTCGTAGTCGGTAATCCTCATATTGTCGTCGTAATTGCGACTCCGTGTGTTGACGGAAATATAATCGTAGTAAGTTTTTTCGTCGCCGTTTTCAACGGTATCCCAATTGAAGAACGGTCCGGAAAGTTCGTCGCCGAACACTTCCATGAAAACTCCGGGAGAGGGCAAATCGCCGTACGCGTCACCGAAAATCGCACGAAGAACGGTTTCGCTGTTTACAGTGGACGTCTCCGTAGTCCAGCCGAGCAGAGTATGGTTGGGATAATAGTATTTGGTGTCGTACTGCTTCCATTCGGTTTTCCACTCTCTTGCAACATAGCCGTTGAAAACTCCTTCCGGAAGTTCGGTGGTACCGATATTGCTGTACGTGGACGTGCAATATCCCACGTCGCCGCGCGACAGTTTGTACGGGAATACGGTTTCGATAAGACGACCGTTATCATCCACAATCAGCTGCAAAAGCACCGCGCCGTCCGCAGCGGCATTGCTTGCGTATTTATATGCGGACATCTGCATGGCGATTTCCTTGCTTATGTTGGTAGTAACCAGATAGAACTTATGCAGGAATTTGCCGTTTCTCAGTTCGCTGCCCGCAAACTGGAAAATATCCGCGGAGAAATCGAATGCCGGCATTGCGTTTTCTCTGATTGTGCCGTACACTCTCTTGTCGCCCACCATTGCGGGAGTACCGTTTCCGTCCGAATTTTTCGAGTAAGAAAACTCGTCGTAATAAGGCTTTCCGCTTACGCTGCCGTCGTCTATCTGTTTGTACCCGCTGTAAGTGGTCCGGTAGGCGTTTCCGTCCATAGTTGCCTCATACTTGAACGTTTCTTTGAACAGTACGGCGTTTTCGGTTACGTATGCCACGCTTCCTACCGTTCCGACAGAGGCTGTTCCGTTGTGAACGGTGGTACCTGTTCCCATAGTGTAAACCGCTCCGTTTGCGGAAAGTTCATAGTCGTTTCCGCCGGTAGAAGGAACGTAAGTCGAAACGTCTTTGAGCGTATAGGTATAACTTTTCGCGCTCTTCATTTCCGTAATGGCTTTATCGAGAAGATCGCGTAATTTTTCTCCTTTCTGATTGGTCCCCGCCGGGCCTTCGAGCGGAGAAGGAAGATCCACTTTTGTGCTTCCCACTTCGGTGAGATCGAGTTCGGCGATGCTGTAAGCCATTTCCAATATGCTTTTGCCGTCGTCGTCATACCCGTAAGCTCTTTTCGTTTCGGCGTAAATTTTTGTGATTTTACCGTTTTCGACATAGAAATAGAACACGTCGAATTTTTCGCTTGTTTCAAAAATAGAAGTCAGCGAATGAGCAAGATAAGTCATAAGATACTCGTCGATTGCGGCGGGCTTTGTCATATCGACTTTTCCGTCCGAACCGTAGTAGTTGTCGCCGCGCTCGTTGATGTGTTCGATCTGATATTCGTATGCGCCCACCGATTGGTCGAATTTGAATCTGGTGACGTCAAACTGACCCATGTGGTTGTACAGATGCTGTTCTTCCCACACGGAAGGATATCCCTGATAATTGGTTACGGGAACGACAGTTGCGGTGTTGTGTCTGTCAATGTACGATTCCTGCAAAGCGTAGCCGCTTACTCCCAAAGAATCGGTTACAATATTTTCGCCGCGAAGATACGTGTTGGAAATGACGTTGAATTCGTTACCTTCCGCATTATGTTTTCCCGTCCACTTGCCGTCTTCCATTTTTACGGTCATGTCGTATACCGTGGAACTGCTGTTGGACGGAGTTTTGAGATCTTTGTAGATATCGGTGATTTTACCGCTTACGGTGATTGCCGAATTGCCTATCTCTTCGATCATTGCGGCTGTAAGGTCGCCCACTTCGCCCTGGGAAATCTTTTTCTTGACGTAGAACGTGCAGGCAACCTTCTTGCTGTTATCGGCTTTTGCGGTTGCGGTAACGTTTATGGTCATATCCACCGACGGAGCTTCGACAACGGAAACAACTCCGTCCGCGGAAACGGCAAGAAACTTTTCGTTTTCGGATGCCCATATAACTCCGGTATCGTCCGCGCCGGTTACCGTTGCGGTGAGCTTTACCGTCTCGCCCGCCTTGATGGTTGCGGTTTTGGTGTTAAGCGAAATGCTTAACGCTTCGCCTTTAAGAACGGTAAACAGATGAGCGGCTTTTTTGGACGTATCTGCGTTTGCGGTTGCGATAACAGCCACCTCGGTGTCTTCCTGCGGCGCGGCGACTACCGTTACCACACCGTCTTCGGTTACCGAAAGTATGTCCTTTTGCGAAGACGTCCATGTTACGGTTTTATCGTCCGCACCGGTTACTGTTGCGGTAAGCGTTACAGAATCTCCCGCCCTGATTTCGGTGACGGCGGAGCCTATAACTACGTTTACTTCCGTAGCAGTGTTCGTGTTGCACGCCACGACTCCCAATAAAGCCGTGAGCGCCATTATCACCACGAACGCTTTTTTCATTAACCTTTTCATTGATAACTCCTTATATTAAAAAAATTTTTGCCTTGTTTACAAAGAACGGCTCAAATGCATATTCATCATTTTTTCACCGAGCCGTTCGTTTCGCCTATGCGAAATATAATATCATTATATATTTAAGATACTCTTTTGTCAAGTCTGTCGGAATAAAAAACGCGCTTTTTTTCACAATATTATCAGATAAATCGCGCTTTTTTGCTCCTTTCATGCCATTTTTGCCTATTTTTCCTCTTCGGACGGCGTTTTCCACACATAAATGTTGAGATCGAGATCAACGCTCTCCGCTTTTATCGTAATATCGCCTTTTACATATTCGCCGTACGCGTTTCTCTCGTAACCGAGCGACAAAAGATATTCTTTAACGGCGTTTAACGACGAATCGATGGTAAGATCGAGGTCCAGCGGCACATCGTAATAGAACGTGATTGCGGGAATGCCGTAATGCGTTCCGCCCGGGACTTTTGAAGACTGAATGGAAAATCCGAACGAATCGCCGAGCGGAATTCCGAAGAAAGGCATTTCGTCCGCGGTCTGTTTGCTGCCGAAGAATTTTTCGAGGTATTCGGGAAGGGGTTTTTCAACGTAGTCGGTGATAATCGACGAATCCTCGGGCGCAACGCTTATAAACAACGACGGATCTGCCCAGCTTGACGGGACTTCTCTTGTCTCAAAGTTTACTGTTTTTGCTTCTTCGGGCAGAACGGTCTGATTAAAACCGCCGTAAGTCAGTTCGACAATACCGTAAAAATAATCGAAATAATAATAAAACTGAGCTTTTGTAATATATCCGTTTTCTATAGTTACATTGGTTATGAGTTCGGTTTCAAGCGGATTGCCGAATATGTTGTAGCCGGTTGCAAACAGTCCGTATAAGTTGATTTCGTTGCCCATTCCGTAGAAAAGCGTACTGGCGACGTTGGTCATGCCGATATCGGCAACAAAAGTTACGGTGTCCGGTTTTTCGGGATCGTAAATAATGGTGCGGAAAATCTCCCCGGAAAACGCAAAGCTCGGTCTGGCAGAGGCAAAATCTTTTCTGTACGCGCGATTTGCCTTCCATTTCACGTTTCCTTCTTTATCGACAGACTTGGAATAAGCGTTATAAAACTCTTTTCCGAGTTGTCTGTAACCGTAATCCGCTCCGGTATAATTGTAAACGTAATTTCCTTCATCGTCACGCGCGGTAATCGTAAACGGTTTGAAATAACAATCGTTTTCGGTCAGGTATTCGCGATAGCCGCTGATTTTCGGCGAGCTGCCGGCAACCGACTGATAATTAACAAAAGTGGTTTCGTAGCTATCGAGGTTTTTCATGTTTTCGATTGCCTCGGCAAACTTCGAATAATACTCGTCATATCGGCTTTCATGCGAATATTTGGCGATTTTTTCCACTTCCACGTCGTCGCCGTAGTTTACGGCTGCGTTGAGGGTATTGTATGCGACATAACCTGCCGCTACCGTATAGCTGGGCTCGGCAACCGAGTAGATTCCCGCAACCGCGCCGTCTTCTATCATAAGATAAACTTCGGACGGGACAAAATCGTACGGATCGGACGCCGCTATCATGCGTGCCGGCAACGTTTCGTCTTTGCCTGTGTATCGGTATTTCCACTCATCCTCGTCGAAAGTAAAATCGGAAACCGAAAGTCCTTTGAAAGGATTGTAAAATCCGCTTTCTTCCCAGCTGATCGCCTTCTCTTTTTCGTCGGTAAGCGGAGTATAGTGTTCCTCGTTCATTAAGTCAACGCTTACCATAGATGCGATTCCGTTCTGATTTTTATAATAAAGTCCGGTGGTAAGACCCGTGGAAGGGCTGACGTACTGCGAATACCAGTATTCTCCGTCCATTGCCGTTTTAATCACATATTTGAACGAATTGTAATACTTTTCGACCAGTCCGAGCTGGTACAAATCGATGCTCATATACCCTTCGAAAGCCACTTTGTCTGCCGCGGCAAGTTCGGAAAGCATGTCTTCGGTCAGCGCGGGACGGGCAATCACGTTTATTACTTTTTCATCGTACTTGGCGGGATTAAGGTTGCTGGTTGCGCGGACGGTAACGCTCGTGTCGGAGGAAACGATATTGGCGGTAATAACGCCGGTGTCTTTATCTATTTCGGCATTTTCAAGTCCGTTTACGATACTCCAGCAAACCGAATCGTCGCCAAACGCGCCTGTTACGGTTGCGGTGAGCGTAAGCGTTTTTCCGCTGTACAGATTTCCTTCCGCTTTAACGGACACGGTAATTTTACCCAGTCCGGCAAAACTTACTTCGGTGGACGGAGCCGATTTTTTATAATGAGCCGCCTGCGCATACACAACAACGCTGAAATCGTCGTCAGTGGACGGAGCCGTAAAACTATTGGTTTCGGCGGTATATTCGGTGCCGTTGATAACTACCGTATATTTTTCGGCGTTTTCGACGACATCCCAGGTAATAAGCCCGGTTTTGTCTATTGCAACGTTTTGCGGAGCGGCAAGCGTTCCTTTTATCTCGTACGCTTTACCTTTTTTTACGGGGCTGGGGTCGGAAGGAGTATATCCTTCAGCCGTAGCGTAAACCGAATATTCGTAGTCGCGGCTCGTATTGATTACTTTAAAAGTCGTGCCTTTTGCCGTATAGTTTACTCCGTCGACGACAACGACATATTCTGCGGCGTTTTCGACGGCGTCCCACGAAATTATACCGTCATCCGTACAAACGACGTTTTGCGGGGTATCAAGCTTTTTACCGTTGTTTGTCGGCGCGCATGCGAAAAATAATATTCCGAGCGCAAGCGCGACAAGTAAAGACGTTATTGCTTTTAATCTTTTCATGTTTTCTGCCTCCTGTTTTGTCTGAATAATGACCAAGCGGTATGCCGCAAGAGAAAAAATCTCTCTTATAAAACCTGCGGGCACGATTGCAAACACAGCAAGCTTACCCGGTGGTTTTTATGTCATGCGAAACATTCTTTATTCCGCTTTCTTTTGTCGCGACAGCCGCGACGTTGTTTTTTTGTCAGCCGATATTGTTCTTTCTTTTCAGAATGAACGCAACTCCTGCCAGAACGATTACGGACATCATTGCGCCTGCCGCGTCGTACCCGGTTTTACTCTTGCAGTTGCCGCACGACTTGTTTTCGTCGGGCGTGTCGGGCTTGGGATCGTCGGGCTTGGGATCGGGCTTATCGGGATTATCGGGATCGTTTTTGTGCTTTTCGTACTCGGAGAAGAACTGATTGTAAGCAGTGAGGTCAAGCACTTCTCTTTCCGCGGGCGTAAAGTTTTTCAGTTTTGCCTGAATATCTTCCATGGTGGGAACCTTATTCTTGTCGTATTCGCCGGCAAGCGAATCGATTTCTGCTTGCAACTGTTTAACTTTATAGCTTGCGTGAGAGAATTTAAGCTTCCTGATATATGCGTATGCGTCGGTGGAAGCTTTTACCATTGCGTCCCACGTTTCTTTGTCGTATCCGAACTGCGTGTAATCGCCCTTGATTCCGTTGTAAGCGGTTACGGCGTCGCTGACCAACGTTTCGTCCGCCATGGTGAGAACTTCCTTTTTCATAATCTCTTCGGCGTATTCGATGAACTTAGCCATGCTGTTTTCCATTGCGACGAACGAGCTTCTTTCGGCGTCCTTAAGTTCTCCGAAATACACTTCGTACACTATAGAATCGTAGCCGGATATGTTTGCGTTGGACGGAACCACCATTTTAAGCGGCTCTTTCTTTCCCAGAAGGTCTACAAAGTTCATATAGCACATATCCAGTCCGAACAGCTGATACTGCGAATAAAGTTTTTTGTAGCCGGGATCGGTTTCGGCAAGAGTAACGCCGCTGACGTTCTCGTTTTCAAGCGTGGGTGCGTTGAGCGAGCGGAATTCCGCTTTCTGCAATGCGTCGCATTTATAGAACGCCATTTTACCGATAGATTTAAGACTCATCGGGAAGACTATTTCGGTGATGTTTTTGTTCATGCTGCCTGCATAAACTTCGACTTTTACCGTTCCTTCCTTGACGTTGAGTGTTCCGGTTTTTCCTCCGGGAACGGAAGAAAGTATCCATTTGCCGTTTTCGGCGCGCATATACAAGCTTCCTTCATATACTGCGGCATTTGCAAATTCGCCGTCGGCAACTTCCTTGCCTTCCGACAGGAAATAGAAGCTTTCGATGCCGTCGCATTCGAGGAACGCAGCCATTGCTACCTTTTTAAGATTTTCGGTGAATACGAATTTTTTAAGCGTTTTGACGTTCCAGAACGCGCCTTCGCCTATTTCTTCCAGCTTGTTTGCGGTGAAAGAAGTAAACGTGGGTCCGCCCTTTGCATCGTCGCGCTCGAACGCGTACGCGCCTATCTTTTTGAGGTTGTTTGCGGTGATTTCGCCCTGAGCGGGAACAAACGCAAATGCGGCGTAGCCCACTTCCTCGGCGGAAGTCAGGTCGATGTTTTTCAGCGAGGTGCAGGTGTTGAACGCGTTGTCCGCGATAACTTTTACGTTACCGAGGTTTACGCTCTCGAGCGAAGTGCATCCCGCGAAAGTGTTTTCGTTTATTTTGGTAAGCGTTTCGGGCAGAACAACGGTTTTGAGAGCCGAGCACATATAAAACACATGCGAGCCCGTATTTTCTGCGGTAAGCGAAGCGGGGAGGGTTACGTTTTCAAGCGAAGTCTGCGAAGCAAACGCGCCGTCGCCGATTTTAGTAAGCGTTTCGGGCAGGACGATTTCGGTAAATCTCGGAGCCGCGCCGCTTTCCTGTTCGTACTTGGCAAACGCACCCTGACCGATTTCGACAACGGCGGGAACGAGTACTTCTTCCAGCTTTGCGCAATCGGCAAACACATATCCTTCGATATACTTGACGTTTACGAGGTTTGCCTTTTTAAGAGAGGTACAGTTGAAGAATGCCGCTTCTTCCAGTCTGTCGTCTGTTTTGCTAAGGTCGATTTCTTTAAGTTCGGTGGCATAAGCAAAACAATACTTGCCTATGTGAACGCCGCCTTTATCGGGCATATTTACTTTTACAAGCTTTTTGCAGTTCTGGAAAGCACCCAAACCGAGCTTTACGTTTTCGCCTACGGTTGCGACGGTGACCTTGCCGTTGAAGAACGCGCCTTCGCCGCATATTACGTTGTCGCCGATATTGGCTTCGGCAACCGAGGTAGCGGCAAACGAATAGTCGCCTATTTCGGCAATATACTGCATGTTTTCGACGACGGTGAGTTTGTCGTCTGCATAGAACGAACGAATACCGGTTACTGCTTTTCCGCCTGCCGCGAAGGTCGCTTTTTCAAGCGAATCGCAGTTTGCGAATGCATAGTCGCCGATTTTGATATCGGGATTGAGGAAGGTTACCGAGGTGATTGCGGTGCCGCCGAACGCACCCGCTCCTATAGATTGAACTTCTGCGGGAATTGTGACGTCGCCGGTTACTGCCCCGAAAGCAACTGCTATAAGTTTCTTTCCTCCGTCCGAATACAGCATGGTGCCTTCGTTGTTGGTGGTAAAGTTCTTATTTCCCGCCTCGACGGTGAATTTCTTCACGCCGGTGGCGCGGAAACCGCTGCCGACAAAGGATAACTTTTCGAGATCGGCGGGGATAATTATTTCTTCGAGATTATTGCAGTTGTAGAACGCGTTAAGCCCTATGGTAACCTTTCCGCCGGGCAGTTTGATTTTCTTAAGCGAGGGACAATCGTAGAACGCCTGTTCGCCGATAAGTTCGATTTTGCCGAGCAGTTCAACCGTTTCGAGATTGGGGTTCTGGCAGAACGCTCCCTTATCGATATACAGCATATCGTTGTGGATAACCACTTTTTTAAGGTCGTTGCACTGAGCGAAAGCAAACTGCGGAACGACGTTTGCATACAGATCGACGGAAGTAAGTCCGCTCTTTACAAACGCGCCGTATGACAGCTTGGTGTGCGGTCCGAGTACAACGCTTTTGAGATTTGTACAGTTTTTGAACATTTCCTTGCCCGCATTGCGCAGTTTGGAAAGGTCGACGGTGGTAAGCCCGGTGCAGCCCTGGAAAGCGGCTTCGCCGATGGAATAACACTTGTTAAGGTCGAGAGAAGTAAGCGAAGTGCATCCGTAAAATGCGTTTTTACCTATTACTTCCACATTTCCGAGGTTGATTTTTTTCAGCTTGGCGTCGCCGGAGAAGGCATATTCGCGCAGGTATTTTACTTCGCCTTTGAGTTCTACCTCTTCCAGTCCGGTGCAATTGTAGAATGCATATTTTCTGATTTCTTCCACCGTATCGGGCACTATTACCTTTTTAACGGAGCTGTTGGATGCGGGAATTTTGTTTGCGTCGTAGTCGTCCTCGTCCACTTCGATGGTGTTGTCGGTGGTGTACAGACAGAACGCATACGCTCCGATGTACAGCACGCCTTCCTCTTCGGGGATTTCGACTACTCCGTTCTCGACATATCCTTTATAGGACACAAGCACGTAGTTTTCGACTATAAACGGATTCTGAACGTTTATTCTGAAACGAGCTTTTATGTTGGAGCCGGAAAGCGAAGCGGTAATGGTTACCGAGCCTTCCTTCATCGCGGTTACGGTACCGTCCTGATTTACTTTTGCGATAGCTTCGTTGCTGGTCTGATACGACATTTCATATTTGCCGGCAACGTACCACGGATCCATGTCGCAGGCAAGCTGAATTCTTTCGCCCGGATACATTTTAACCGACCCGGAAACAGCGGTGATGAATTTTCTTTCACCCGTTTTTCCTATTTCGCTGGTGCCGGCAGCTCTGCTGTATGCAAACAGAGTATCGAAATAAGCAAAGCGCAACGATTTAACCGAAGCGTCGTTTGCGTTGTTCACTCCGTTATTGGACATAACGGTGACTTCTCCCTCCGAAGCGGGGGCTTTACTTCTTACAACAGTTTCTTCGGTTTGAGCGGCAAGACTTTGCGTTGCGGTTGTTCTCTTCTTGACGTTGATTATTATCATTGCCTGATGCGAAGAGAGAGATTCCTGTGAAACAACGCCGTTTCTGGTAGCCGTAATAGTTGCTCTGCCGGGTTTTATTCCCTTAACCAGACCGTCTTTCACCTCCGCTATTGCGGGATTGGAGCTTTCCCATTTGAGATATCTGAGATAATCCTTGTTTTCGTCCACGTTTTCGTCGGCGGTAGCAAGTTTATCGGTGAGATCTACTACTTCGTCCTCGTATACGGACAGAATATTGAGCGCGGGGCTGTCCCATTCGCCGTCTTTGGTGAATTTGATTTCGCCGGCGGTTCCGGGCAACTGGCAGACGAAAATGTTGGAATTAAGCGCATAGTCGTCTACGGAGAACGCAAGCGATCCGGAAAGAAGTTTGTCGTATCCGACGTTTTCGAGATAGTCGGTTATTTCAATTCTTACTTTATTGTCGGTTCCCTTCTGCGAATAAACGGGGATCGCGTTTTTAGTAAGCGTGGTATACGAATTGTTTGAAGTGAACAAAACGGGCGATACGGACATAACGTACTGATTGTCGTAGACCACCATGTTTATATAATAACGATCCTTTTTAAGTGCTTTATCGTACACTTTTTCGTACGTGCAGCTCTTAATCATGGGTGCTTCGTTATCGAGAACAAAGTCGTACTCAAACGAATTGTTGGCATTGGTAGCTACTCCGCCGTCACCGTAATCGAGTTTTCCTACCATCTTGAACTGATAAGTACGGTTGTTCACCAGTCCCAATTCCTTGGAGCTGAGTTTAAGCTGATTGAAATACGGAACGGGCGAGCCGCCGTTGGAATAAGCTTTTCTTGCGTTGACTTCGGTTTTGCTCCACACTACTTCGCCGGTGGTTTTATCCACGATGGTGAAGTCCATGGTTTTTGCCCCGCGCAGCAGTCCGGCATAAATGGTTGACAATCCGCTTATCGTTCCTAACGAATCGGATATTGCGATATGATCGCGCGAAGCCACTATTTTATCGTATTTATCGGTATCGATATCATACAGGTAGGTGCCGAGCGGAATTATATAGTTGTAGAAATAAGTTCCGTACGGGGTGGTTGCGTAATAGTCGGCTTTTACTTTATCGTCCTCGTCGAGCGAAGCGTCGTTTTTGTCCTTGTCCACCTGGTAGTAGTCCTTATCGAACATAGGAGCTTCGGTCCAGTCGCCGTAGAAAGCGAGGAAAGGCACGTTAAGGCTTACTTCGTTTTCGCCTGCCGAATTTTTATCGGTTGTTTCCAGCTTGACAAAGCCTTCGACGTAAGTTCCGTAGGTAAAATATCTTTCAATATAGGTTCTGTCGGCGTCGGAAATACTGTAAGTAAGTTTAACGGCAGTGGTTTCGCCTGCTTTTGCGGTAAGCGTAGTGCCGTTTACTGCGCCGGCGGTTGTGCTTTCGAGCTTCATCGAACCGGACAGCAACTTTCCTCTTTCGGAAACAAAGCGTTCGTCGGAAGAAGATATTTCGTCGGTAAGACCGAGTACGCTGAGATCGTAATGAATATCTTTGTCGGATACGTTTACGACGTTGAAGTTCATTTCGTAAACGCCCGTACGAGTGGGATCGTCTTTAAGTTCGAGCTTGGTTTTCTCGCAACCGGGAACTTCGATATATGCGCCGGTGCTTACAACCTTTTTAAGGCTGGCAAGTCCCGCTCCCTGTTTTCTGGGCGAATAAGCTATGCCGTAGCGGTCGAGAGCGATGGTTGCGGTGGACATAAGCAGACGGTTGGTCATCAGTTTTACTTCTTTTGCGTTGCCTGCGATGTCTTTGAAATTATCTTTTACGTAGTGACGGATAAGCAGGGCGATGCCGCAAAGGTTGGGGCAAGCCATGCTGGTTCCGGACAGCTGATCGTATCCGCCGCCGGGAATAGCCGACTTGATGTCGCCGCCGTGAGCGGTTATTTCGGGTTTGAGTTCAAGGTTGGGCGAAGGTCCCCAGCTGGAGAAGTCGGACATGAACGGACCTGCCTGGTCGTCGGCGGAGAAGGTAAGTTTACCGCTTGCGTATGCTGCGAGCGCGGTTCCGTCTTCCTTTGAAATGGAAATGGTGGGCACGTGTTCGGTTTTACCCATAGACATGCTGATGTTACCTTCGACGTTGTTGTAAATGACACAACCGATCGCTCCGGCTGCTTTTGCCTGCAAAGCTTTGTCTTCGAATGAGCTGTCTCCACGGCGGACAAGCGCTATTTTGCCCTTTACATTTATGCTGGAATAGTTGACTTTAAGTCCCACGCCGGGAACGGTGACGTATTCGAGAGTATGTTCTTCTTTATCGTTGACGTCCCAGCCCATAGCCTCGTACAATTCTTTGTAGAAATCGTTTTTCTTGGCTGCGGTGGAGCTGGATTCGGTCCAGAATACGACGTCTTTGTCGTTTGCAACGAAATATCTGCTCTTAACGCCGCTGATGGACGCAACCGAAGTTGCCGCCGCGTACGTTGTAGGCGAGCCTACGGTGCCGTAGTCGGGGTTGGTGGTAAACGCGGTATTACCCTGTTCGCCGCCCTGTGCGGAGCTGTAGCTGTTGCTTGCGGCAACTATAAGGCTTACGCCGGAAGCGTTTACTTTATCATATACCGCGTTTATAAGGCTGCCGTCTTCTTCGCGGGCAAATCCGCAGGAAGAACCCAGCGACATGTTGATTGCGTCTACGTTGAGAAGAACTGCGTCTTCTACCGCTGCTATTATGTCTTCGGTTTTACCGCCTTCGGTAAGGTCGGGGAAAACCTTCATGCAAACTATCTGAGTGTCTACGGCAACGCCTACAATACCCTGTTCGGTTTCGGTTTTTGCGCTGTCGGGCGTTTTGCCGCCGATGATACCGGCAACGTGAGTGCCGTGCTCGGAATCGTACGGGAATACGTCGTAATCTTTATCTGCGTAATCGTATACATAAGGAATTTTGTTGTTTACGTAAACGTCGTTTATTTCCAACCCTTTGGTGGTTTTTGCGGCATTGGATGCCGAAAGAACGGCGGAAACGCTGTCGCGGGTGACGGTAAGCTTGTCGTCCTCCACGTCGGGCATGGTGGAAAATACCGGGTGCGAAAGGTCGAAACCGGAGTCGAGAACGGCAACCGAGGTTCCTTTACCCGTATAGCTTACGCTGCCGGAGTTGAAAATACCGGTTTCGTACACGTCGACGAGGTTGACGATGCCGGATGCACCGCCCGCTTTCTCGGACTTGGGACGATTGTAAGTGTCGCTGAGGTACGTCGAAGCTACTCTGCCGCTGTCTCCTATCTTTTTAAATCCGCCGTAAGTGGTTGTAACAGCGACGGCGTTTGTAAGAGTGTCGTAGCGATACTTAACGCCGGTAATAAGACCTTTTTCGGTCAGCTCGGCGATAAGTCCGTCCTGGTTTTTCTTGATTACGGACGCCTGATAAACGCCTTCGGGTGACTGAGCATATTCGGCTAACGTGGAATATTTGCTGCCTTCGAGCCAGGTATCGGCAAGGCTTTTGCCGGGCAGAGTAATGATTGCTACTATTACGTCGCCGTCCTTATATCCGTTGTTCGCCTTAAGGTATTCGGCTTTGATACGCGAAGCTACTTCTTCCTGAGAGAATTTGTAGTCGGTGCGCAAAACCATAAGCTGAGTAGACGCGGTACTAACCGTTCCGCCGTCTTTCTTGCCGGCTGCGCAAGCCGCAACGCCCGAAAGCATTGCCGCACATAATAAAATAGCTATAATTTTCTTACGCATAAATGTAACTCCTTTTCCGTATGGCGCTATTATAAATATAAAAAGGCATACGGTCAACCAACGCAAAAGATAAAGCCGGAATTTTCATAAACTTTTCATTTCACGCCGTCTTTTTGTATAGTTTTCCGCAAAATCGGAATAAAACCGCATTTTGCGCATATTTAACTTTTGTTTTTGCAAACTTATTTAAGCCAAAGCCATAAAAGAGCTCCGACAACGGCAAACGACCCCAGAATGATAAGAAAAATGCGCCCGTAAACCAACAGTGCCGCCCTTATAGCCGCGTGTTTTTCCTTGCGGGATAACCCGATCGGCTCCTTATCTTTTTTTCCGTCAGGATTGAGACAACTCATATCGTAAACGGTGCGGCCGTCGTCAACGAACGCCCTTTTATTCTTTTTTTTGACGTCCTTATTCTTCATGGACGTCGTTTTGTTCGGCTTTCTTTTCGGCTTCCGCCTGAGCCGCCTGTTTGTCTCTGTTCTTTTTGAACTTCTTTTCGGCAGCGGCGGCTTCGGCAGCTATGCGATCGCGTTCCATCTGTTCCCATTGTTCGTCGTACGAAGCGAGATTGTTCATAATTTCCTCGTCATACAGGTGGCATGCGACAAAATGCTCGGGTTTTACTTCGGCATAACGAGGCGGAACAAACTTGCACACGTTCATGCACTGCGCACAACGCGTGTGAAATTTGCAACCTCTGGGCGGGTTGGCGGGAGACGGAATATCTCCTTCCAGAATGATACGGTGCATTTTTACGTCCGGATTGGGGACGGGCACCGCCGAGAACAACGCCTTGGTGTACGGATGAAGCGGATTGCGGAATATTTCGTCCGTGTTTCCCTTTTCCATCATATTGCCGAGATACATTACAAGTACCGAATCGGTTACATATTTTACGACCGACAGATCGTGCGAAATAAACACGTACGTCAGTCCCATATCGTTTTGAAGTTCTTTGAGAAGATTGATTATCTGCGCCTGAATGGACACGTCGAGCGCGGAAACAGGTTCGTCGCAGATGACCAGCTTGGGTTTAACCGCAAGCGCGCGGGCAATGCAGATACGCTGACGCTGACCGCCGGAAAACTCGTGCGGGTAACGGTCGTAATACTGAGGCTGCAAGCCGCATTTTTTCATGATGTCCATTACGTAGTCGTGCACCTGTTCTTTGGGCACGACTTTATGCACTTTCACGCCTTCTTCGATAAGGCTTCCCACCGTCATACGGGGCGGCAACGAAGAGTACGGATCCTGAAAAACCAGCTGCATATCGGTACGGAAACGACGCATTTTTTTCTTTTTGAGATGCGTAAGCTCCTGCCCCTCGAAAAAGATTTTGCCGCCGTCGGGCTCGTACAGTTTTAATATTGTTCTTCCCAGCGTGGTTTTTCCGCAGCCGGACTCGCCGACAACGCCGATGGTTTTACCTCTTTCAAGCGTAAAGGACACGTCGTCCACTGCTTTGAGATAGCGAAGCGGCTTGCCGAACAGGCTTTTTTCGATTACGAAATACTTTTTCAGGTTTTCGACTTTAAGAAATTCTTTGTCCGAAGCGTTGGTTTCTACGCTTTCGTTTTTGATTTCGTCCATGTCAATCGCCCTCCTTTTCGTACAGGTAGCAGGATACGTAGTGCGTATCGCTTACTTTAATAAACTCGGGGTATTTACCCTTGCACTTATCTATACATCTTTCGCAGCGATTGCGGAAATAGCAATGGTCGGGCAAATTGATGGGGTTGGGCACCTGTCCGGGAATGGAATACAGCGGCTCGTTGCTGTCGGAAGTGACAAGCGGCTTGCTCTTTTGCAATCCGATTGTGTACGGATGCATCGGGTTGTGGAATATTTCCTGAACGGTACCTTTTTCGATAATTCTGCCGGCATACATAACGACAACCTCGTCTGCCATTTCGGCAATAACGCCGAGGTCGTGCGTAATAAGCATAATGGAGCAACCCTCGCGCTTTTGTAAATCGCGGAGAAGCTCGAGAATCTGAGCCTGAATGGTAACGTCGAGCGCGGTAGTGGGCTCGTCGGCGATTATCAGCTTAGGCTTACCGGCAAGTGCCATTGCTATCATAACACGCTGGCGCATGCCGCCGGAAAGTTCGTGCGGGTAACACTTGTAGGTGTGTTCCGGCATGGAAATTCCAACCTTTCTCAAAAGGTTTATCGAATATTCCCTTGCGGCTTCCTTTCCTATCATCGGATCGAGCAAAAAGGAAACTTCGTCCAGCTGATACCCTATCGTAAACACGGGATTAAGGCTGGTCATGGGTTCCTGGAATATCATGGTAACGTCCTTTCCGCGCACCTTATAGGTAGCGGCGGTGGGCATTTTTACTATATCGTAGGCAAGCTTATTGCCGTTTTCGTCGTATCCGAGCTGATCGGTGTTGAAGCGGATGGATCCGCCCACTATCTGTCCCTGCGGTGCCTGAACAAGCTGCATGATGGACAGCGAAGTCACGCTTTTCCCGCAACCGGACTCGCCGACGACGCCGACTATTTTATTTTTGGGTATGTCGAACGACACTCCGTGAACCGAAGTAACCGTCCCGTTGTCGGTAAAGAAGCAGGTTTCGAGATTATCGATTTCCACTACGTTGTTTTCGTCGCGCATGGTAGTGATATATTCATCCTCGCTGCATTTACGACGTTTCTGCTTTTCGTAGTAGCGCATCTGCTTGATGTTGTACTTCCGTATTTTGCGGCTTTCGCTCATGGAAATGTAATTGCTTTCTTTTTTCATGACTTACTTCCTCGCTTTTGGATCCATTGCGTCACGCAGACCGTCGCCGACGAAATTGAATCCGAGTACGGCTACGACTATCATAAGACCTGCCGGCAACCACATATTAAGATGATAATTAAGCACCTGCGGATCGTTTGCCGTTGCAATCATGGTTCCCCATGCAGCCTTCGGGAGCTGAACGCCCAAGCCAAGGTAGCTTAAAGTGGATTCGTACAGAATTACGCTGCCCAATCCCAGCGTCATGGAAACAATAAGCTGCGGCATTACGTTGGGAATGAGGTGTTTGAATATTCTTCTTGCCGTCGAATAACCCATAACCTCGGTTGCGGTGATGTATTCCTGTTCTCTCAGCGACAATATCTGACCGCGAACCAGTCGAGCCGTGCCGCTCCAGCTGAACAGAGTTATCATTACCATGAGTATATAAATACGCTGGTCGGCGGTTACCTGCCACGAATCGATGACCGCGGAGGCAATAAGCAGTATCGGAAGCGTGGGAATACAGTTGAAAATATCAACTATACGCATTATAATCTGGTCTACCCAGCCTCCGTAGTAGCCGGCAATACCGCCCAATACCACGCCGATAAGCGTTTGCAGAATTACGACTATAAATCCTATCGCAAGCGAAATTCTTCCGCCGTACATAAGACGCACGAACACGTCCATACCTTTATCGTCGGTACCGAGAATGTGATTGCCGTCCAGCGGCGCGTACGCGTTGGTGGGGCTTTCCTGTTGCAGCTGCTCGATAACGGTGACAGTGGTACCGTCCGGCATCTCCGTTTTGACTGTATAATAATAGGTGTTGATGGTGGGCGTGCTGTCGGGGATATCCGGCTCCCACTTGTTGTAGACAACCGGTCCTAAAAATGAGAACGCGAACAAAAACACCAGCATTATTATGCCGACGATGGACAGCTTCGAGCGGAAAAATCTGCGCAGAATAAGCCTTGCGGGGCTTATTTCCTTATAAGTTATTTCTTCCGCCGCTTTGGCTTCAGCCTGAAGCTCGACCTGCGATTGAGTTTTTTCGTTTTCGTGAATAACGTCCGTCATAGCGGTGTCTTCGGAAACGATGACTTCTTTCAATTCGTTTTTATCTTCCATTTCGCACCGCCTTTATCAGGAGAGTTTGACGCGCGGATCGACTATCGAATACATGATATCCGAGAACAGCGTTCCGGTGACCGTCAATATCGCCAGGAACATGTTGTATCCCATGACGAAGGGAATGTCTGCTTGTTTTAGTGCTTTGTACGCCAGGTTACCGATACCGTTGATACCGAACACCTGCTCGGTAATCATCATACCGCCGAAAAGCGACGGCAGAATGCCGGCAAGCAGCGTTGCAAGCGGAATAAGAGTGTTACGGAAAGCGTGCTTGTAAATAACCGTTTTTTCCGAAAGGCCTTTTGCGCGTGCCGTACGAATGTAGTCGGCGTTAAGCACTTCGAGAGTATTTGTACGCGTATAGCGCATAAGTCCGCCCAGAGAGAGAATGACGCTGACAAATATCGGCAAAACGAGGTGAAGTGCCATATCTCCGATTTTTGCCATCGTATCTCCGAATGTTGGCAGATAAGTCTTGTTTGCGTCAACCAGACCGTTTGCAGGCAGCCATCCGAGGTCCACTGCAAATACTTTTATAGCGATTGCCGCAAAGAAGTACGTCGGAAGCGCAAGACCTATCATGGTGAATACCGTGACGGCGTAGTCGCGCACCGAATACTGATGGGTTGCGGAAGACACGCCGAGCGGAATTGCTATCAAAAACTGCAATATGGTTGCGACGATTGCTATTGCAAACGAAATCCACATGTTTTCGCTTATAACCTGAGAAACCGGTTTTTCGTACAGGAAGCTGTTACCGAGGTCGCCGCGGCAAAGATTACCTATCCATGTGAAGTATCCGCCAAGAATTGCGCCCAGTTTTTCGCCCGCTCCGGCAACGCGGTAGCTTGTAGAAGTAGCAAGTTCTCCGTCGTTGGTAAACAGTCTTATATTGTAGCTTTCGCCGCGGGAAACCTGCAACTCGTTCATGTTTTCGTTAATAACGACGTCTTTCCCGGCTGCGCAATAGGACGCGGTGTACGTTCCTTTTTCGACGTTTTCCTTTTTCTGTTTTTTAACGACGTGTTTTTCTTTGACAACCGTTCCGTCTTCCTTGGTTACGTCGATTTCCTGCTCTTCTTCGACGTACGTGATTTTATCCAGAGAGAAGGATCGGTCTTCTTTCAGTTCGAGACGAAGATCTCCCTGTTTATACTTGCCCACAACCCATTGTCTGAAGGTTTCTTCTCCTCCGATTGCGTAGTCGCGGTCTTTAATCTTGACGTCGCGTTCAAACGAACCGTACCCGTCGACGTCCATGTTGAG